>NZ_DFMZ01000051.1:20031-61497 GCF_002375825.1 Aneurinibacillus sp. UBA3580 | reverse complement strand
GAAAAGAGAGGAAAGAATGAGGAGAGGATTTCAATGTGGAAAAAGGCGAATGCCTTTTTCTTCCCTGAATCTTATTTCCTCTTCCCTTTCCTTCTTTTCTCATGATTTTCAAAGAAAAACTTACCTTTGTAGCCTTTAAAAACCTGAAGGAATATGCGAAGATGATAGGAGAGATTTAAAGAAAGAAAGGAAGCATCGATAGATGAACAGATGGTTGCAATCGCGAATGCGAATTAAGCGCATCTACCTTCTTATTGGAGGTGGCCTGGTTGTACTGCTCGTCGCTTTCGCGCTCGCCACAATGTTTACGAAATCCGGCAACTCGCCTTCTGACGTACAGACAGCCCGGCAGGCATCTTCTTCATACGAAAAAGACCCTGCTTCCGTTTCTTCCGAAAGCAATAGAGAAGGTGTTGTTCGTATACCGTTAGACAAAACACTTGATGAGGCGAAAGCGGAAGGACTTTATTCCGAATCGGACTCCGGTTCGGCATCAGTTAACCGCACGCATCGAAATAGCGAGAAGACCAGCACTCAGGAAAATGCATCTTCCTCTGGCGCTCAAACGGGACAATCAACCGAATCCGCCACTGTAGAGCAAACCGCAGCAGCCGGCCAGGGTCTTGACGCGAATGTGATTAGCCAGCTGCGCAGCCATGGTATCCGGGAAGGAGATCTGGCAAAAATCGATCGCATGGTGGCAGAAGGCGTCGATCCGAAGGAAATCGCTCAGTCTCTGCGCAAGAACGGAAATCCAAATCTGGCAGCTGTGATGGATCAGGTGCCCCGGAAGCCAAAAAAAGAAGATAAACCGAAAAAAGAAGATAAAGCAAAGAAAAAAGAGGAAGAGCAAAAAGCGAATCGTGACGACGATCAACAACAAAACAATACGGAAAATGATGACGACTAAAATCGTTCTTTTGCATAACAAAAAACCTGGCCAGAGCCAGGTTTTTTGTTATGCTCTCTATTTTCACGGCACGTCTTATGCAGTGCATTTTTCCGGGATAAGGCATAAATAGAAAAGTGCAATCTGCATACACTACAGAAGAAAATTTCACATCATGGACAGGAGGTCTCAGGCAATGAAACGATGGATATGGGTTTTGGCGATCGTTTCGTTATGCATAACCCAACCCTCGGTACAGGCGGCAAAAAAAAATCGGGCATACTGGGAATCCACAGGAGATATCGTTTGGGATGTACATACGAAAAAGAAATGGATTGCCTTTACGTTTGACGACGGACCACATCCGCGCTATACGAAGCAAATCCTCGATATCTTACATAAACATCATGCAAAAGCCACCTTTTTTGTGGTGGGCAAACGAGCCCAACAATACCCTCACCTTCTGAAAGAAATGCAGAACAACGGCCATGAGATTGCCAACCATACGTATCATCATCCAATGATGAGTCAAGTGAACATGGAAAAGCTGACAAAAGAAATCCAACTGACGGATGAGGTCATACACGGCATTACTGGCAAGACTCCCAGACTGTTTCGGCCACCGGGTGGCGAATACAGTGAAAAGGTCGTTCAGGCGTCCAAAAACGGGAATCATCTTGTCATCATGTGGTCCTGGACACAGGATACAAAAGATTGGTCGAATCCCGGTACGGAGAAGATTGTCACCAACGTCTGCCGGAACGCCCGTCCGGGGAACATTGTTCTGTTCCATGATTTTGGCCGCAACCGCACACAAACGGTCCAAGCTGTGGAAAAAATTATTCAAACCCTTTCGCAGGAAGGCTACAAATTCGTCACAGTATCCGAACTACTCTCTGAACGGCCCCGATGGGTTCCAACAAAACATTGATGATAATCCTCAATGTTGTACTGGCATTGAGGATTTTATCCGAACATAAGAGTTTGTATATTCTGAATAATAGGTTTAAAATAAGATAAACGAGGCGAGGTGAAAACAGGCATGGAAAGTATATATGAAGATATCCACATACTTCAGGAATTCGTTACACTGCATGGCGTTACACTTTCCGTCCATGTTTATGAAGTGGACGGCATGCTAATTGACACGGGCGCCAAAAGCATTGCGCCCCATGTTCAGGCTTTTGTAGACCGTTACCGGCCGGAGCAGGCTTTCATCACCCATATGCATGAGGATCATTACGGAATGGCGGGCTGGCTGCAGCGCGAAAAAGAAATCCCTATCTACATTCATCCAATGTCCGTGGAAGCGGCAGCATTTCCGCCTGTACTTCCGCGCTATCGAGAATTGTTCTGGGGAAATCCCGAACCATTTCACCCTTTGCCGCTACAACCTGTACATGAAACAAACCATCATCGTTTCCAGATTGTTGAAACACCCGGACATGCTCCGGATCACGCAGTATTGTATGATGCAGAACATGGTTGGCTGTTCAGCGGTGACTTGTTTCTTGGCCCCAAAATAAAAATCTGTATACGGGGTGAATCAATGCCCACGCTAATCGATTCGCTGCGAAAAGTGCTTGCCCTTGATTTTGATACTTTATTTTGTGCTCACGCCGGTGTCGTACCTGACGGAAAACAACGGCTTCGCCAAAAATTGAACCATCTGGAAGAGATAAAGGCCATTATAGCGGAACGGCGACGTCAGGGCTGGAATCTGCGAGAAATTACTCGTTCGTTATTTCCGAAGCGTCCACCCATTTATCACTTATCCCACGGTGAATGGTCACCCATTCATATTGTACAGTCATTTTTTCATCAATGTTCCCCGGAAAATTCTTTTTAAGCGAATAATTTAGCGCAATGCGCATCGCGTCTGCCGAGCAAGCGGTTCTCTTCATTCATAAAAAAAAAGACCCTGGAAACAGGGTCGAAACAAGGGATAAGAGAACCTTATTAAATAGTGGCAAGGGGTTCAACACACTTCTTATTATAATGAAAGAACGTAAGGCCTGTATTTTACTAAGATTAAATTTCTGTTAAGTTCCGATGCGGGAATATTACGGTACATCGGACATACAAAAACAATAAAGGAAAGACTGAAGTCGTATTTGTATGTTCCACAACATAGGTTCTTATTAGTATTTTTGGTATTTTAAGGTTTTTTATTATTATATTTATGGTAAAATGGAATTGTCTAGTTGAATCCCTTTTTACTCGCCTTCCCGGCTTCCTGCGGGAAGGCCTTTTTATATTTACAATTAAGAACTCGCCCCCGTCTTATATATGGAAGCGAGCTTTGAACCTACCGTTTATTATTTTCTCATCAAAATTGCGTGGTCCACTTTAATGCACTGGTCCATTACGACTGTAATACCGGCTTCCTGCGCTTTCGCAGCTGCTTCTTCATTATAGATGCCCTGCTGCATCCATATAACTTTCGGTTTAATCTTCAGTGCCTCTTCAACGACAGGACCGACATCTTCGCTGCGGCGGAACACATTTACAATATCGACCGGCTCCTTAATATCTGTCAATGAGGCGACCGCTTTCTCGCCGAGCGATTCCTGAATTGTCGGATTCACCGGAATGATTTTGTAACCATTGTTCTGCATTGCCTGAGATACCATATAACTCGTCCGCTCAGGTTTGTCGGATAATCCGACAACCGCAATCGTTTTTGCTTCCTCAAGAATTTTGCGTCGTTCTTCATTTGATGGATTAGTAAATGCCATACATGCAGCCTCCTTTTTCTTGTCTTCTTTATTATCTTTCGCTATGTATCCCGCTATCCCCTTCTTTACTCTGCACTTCCGCCTGTCGGCGGATTTGCTTGGTAAAGAAATATGTTACTGTTATAATAAAGACAGTATCCATACAAGGAGGATCTTAATGGGAAAACTTCTTTTCCTCTATAAATTTCTCACCTCTCCGCGCAGTGTGGGCAGCATAACGCCAAGCTCCCGCTTTCTCGCTCATGCGATGGTGAAGCCGATTGACTTCAGCAAAACCAAAGCGATTGCCGAACTGGGCGCGGGAACCGGAATTTTCACCAAGCACTTACATCAATACAGAAAAAACGACTGTAAAGTGGTCGTATTCGAAAGAGATGATCAGCTGCGCCACCGGCTTGAAGCCACATATCCTGAACTGCATTACCATAACAATGCGGCAGACATCCATCAGGTGATGCATGCATTAAATATCGAAGGATTTGATTATATTCTCTCCGGTCTGCCGTTCGCCAACTTTTCACAGGAATTGCGTGACAAGATTATGGACGGTGTAGAGAAATCTTTAAAACCGGACGGGCTGTTTATTGCCTTTCAATATTCACATCAGATGAAACGCCAGCTTGCGGAACGATTTGAGCAAATTCACATTGATTTTGTTCCCTTGAACATTCCGCCGGCATTTGTTTACCGCTGCAAAAAACAAGCGGCTGCCTCTGGGAGAAGGGAAAGACAAGCATATTAATCAAAAAAACCCGATCCTCAATGGGGATCGGGTTCATTCCGGAAAGCTTACGCGTTCAGTTTTTCTTTTGCAGCGTTAGCCAGTTGCGTGAATGCTTCTTTGTCGTTTACAGCCATGTCGGCAAGCATCTTGCGGTTTACTTCAAGACCGGCTGCTTTCAGACCGTACATGAAACGGCTGTAAGAAAGACCGTTCATACGGGCTGCCGCATTGATACGAGTGATCCACAGTTTACGGAAATCACGCTTCACCTGACGACGGTCACGGTATGCGTACAGCAGAGATTTCATAACCTGTGCGTTTGCAGATTTAAATAAACGGTGTTTGGAACCGAAATAACCTTTAGCAAGCTTCAATACTTTTTTGCGGCGTTTGCGCGCCACATTTCCACCTTTAACTCTTGGCATCGATGTTCTCCTCCTAAATCTTCAAATCAAAAAATCGAAATTACTTCACGTACGCCAGCAGAGATGCAATGCGTTTTTGATCGCCCTTTGCTACAAGCGCGCCTTTACGCAGGTTACGCTTACGCTTCGGAGATTTTTTCTCCAGAATATGGCTTGTGAAAGCTTGGGAACGCTTCAGTTTGCCGCTTCCAGTCTTTTTGAAACGCTTAGCAGCTCCACGGTGAGTTTTCATTTTTGGCATCGTACAAATCCTCCAATCAAGAATTACTTGTCGCTTTTTGGCGCAAGAATCATAATCATACTGCGCCCTTCGATTTTCGGCTTGCGCTCGACGGTCGAAATATTTTCCACTTCTTTCGCCAGCTTCTCCATTACCTGCTGGCCGATTTCAGCGTGAGTGATCGCGCGTCCACGGAAGCGAATCGTCAATTTGACTTTATTTCCATTCTCAAGAAACTTCACGGTGTTGCGCAGTTTCGTCTGGAAATCGTGTTCTTCAATCGTCGGTGACAGGCGAACTTCTTTAATGTCAACGACTTTTTGATTCTTGCGTGCTTCTTTTTCTTTCTTTTGCTGTTCGTATCTGAACTTACCGTAGTCCATAATACGGCACACCGGCGGTTTAGCAGTCGGCGCGATGTTCACGAGATCAAGATCTTTCTCCTGTGCGAGACGGAGCGCTTCACGAAGCGGCATAATACCGACCTGCTCACCCTCCTGATCAATCAAACGAACCTCACGAGCACGGATATCCTCATTGATTAAATGCTCTTTGCTAATAGCCTGCCACCTCCAGAAATTTTTGAACCTTGATCCAAAGCAAAAAATGCGGACGCATTGCGCCCGCCTTTCATTCCATAAGATACTACGATACATGATTATGGATGATATATAAGTACCTGTCGACAACATCATGTGCGTCATGCAGGTGAGAAGCGGGTGCTCCTGCTTTGGAATCCGTTATATTCTTAACACTTGTAATAGTATAGCCGATACAGATTGTCCCGTCAAGTCTTCTCTACTAATATTTTTAATTAGACAGCTTTACCATAAAGCAAATCGGAGGGGGGATTTATGTACATATGTCTTCACAGAGTTCAGAATCTTCAACATAAGAAATACCGGCAATTTTCTTAGCTTCCTTCTTGATGCGGGCCGCTCTCTCCGCAACCTGTCCCGCCGTCTTGTACGAATCTGCCGGACAACAGACGCCGGCCATGGAAATGGACAGCACAGGACAGACGTCCTTCCCCTCTTCCGCCAGGTCTTGAAAATGGCTGTAAAAATACTGATGAACATACGAAACAATATGTGGAACATGCTCGGGTGGGGCAATAATAATGAAGTCGTCACCTCCGATATGGCCCAGAAAGCAATTTTTTCCTCCGCTTACTCGAATAGCCGTCCCCAACATTTGTGCCGTACGGCGAATAATCTCATCCCCCAATTCAAATCCGAACTGATCGTTAAACCACTTGAACTTGTCCAGGTCGCAGTATACGACAATAAAATCTTCCGACCTGCTTAACCGTGCGGCAATCTCCCGATCAATTCGTACATTTCCCGGCAGACCGGTCAACGGATTGGATACGGCCGCGATTTCGAGCTTCGCTTTCGCCAGCATATCCAGCAGACTTTGTACGGAAGCTACGCCCATATACTTGCCTTTTTCCGTCACGATAATGACATCATAGAGATGAAAAGACTGCCGCTCCATTGCCGCCTTGGCAACTTGCTCGATGTTTTCGCGCCGGTCGACAACGAGCGGACTGCGATTCATCAACTGGGCCACCGGCTTTTCATAGTATAAAGAAATGCCGTACTGTCCGCCGAGAATCTTGTACAACTGGAATCGCATGATTAACCCTTTGGGTACTTTGTTTTCTAAAACGACGATGCTGTCAATTTTGGTATTCCGCTCGAAGATATGATGAACTTCACGTACCAACGTATCCTGATCTACACAAATGGTACTTTGAACAATGTCACCTATCTTACCTGAAGGCTCTTCAAGCACAAGCGGCGCTCTCTCTTCCTGCAGCTGTCGAAGCTTATTGAGCGCCTGTTCTGCAATCGGCCTGCTCTCGCGCTCGGGTCTTCCCAACAGAAACCCCTGTCCGTAGTCCACACCGAGTTTCACCAGCGTCTCAAGCTCACTTTCCGTCTCGATTCCTTCACCGATAATCCGGCACTTTACTTTATCCGCGAATTGAACGAACGTCTCTACCAGCGCCTGTTTCACCGGATCGGAGTCAATATTTCGGATAAGCGCCATATCAAGCTTAATATAGTCCGGATAAATCTCAGTGATAGCCTCCAGACTGGAATATCCGGCCCCCGCATCATCTACGGCAATCAGATATCCCTTCTTGCGGTATTCCTGAATGATGGAACGGAACGAAGCAAAATTCTTAATCGCGTGCCGTTCCGTAATTTCAAATACAATATTGTGCGGGTTCAGCTGGTGCTCCTCCATTGTTTTGAACACTTTACCCCGCAATAAAAACGGATCGTCGATGCTCCGTGCATCCAGATTAATAAATAGCTTTTCCGACGGGCGCAGTTGCTTAAGACGTTTTATGGCCTGACGGCGGCACATGGATTCCAGTTGGAAGCTTGCGCCCGTCTTTTGGGCGAACGAAAACAGGCGGCCCGGCGAGTAAAATCCGCTTCCTTCCGGTCCGCGCACAAGCGTCTCCCAGCCCAGCGGAACGCCGGTTTTCAACGAGACGATCGGCTGAATGACCGTATGGATATTTTCTTGTTCAAGAATGCTGCGAAATTCCTGTATCTCTCTGAATTCGTCCGACATAAACCCGCACTTAGCCATCTGGCTGGCCAGTTTGACGGAAGAATACATATCTTTAGCAAGATCCTGACCTTCAATTTTGGCGTATCCGATATGTACTTCAATGTTACGGATATGAGAATGCGTAACTTTGTGGTTCAGTACTTTTTCCACTTCTTGTTTAAGCTCGATGCATATATTATGAATGAGTGTGTCCGCATAATTCCGAGCGAATGAGATATAAACAGCATAGTCATCCGCCCACAGCTTTTGAATCGCAATGAGCTGAGCCGGATCTTTTAGGGTATGCCGGCATGCGACAAGCAGCGCCTGATCCATATACTGTAGAATGCGTCCGGCCGTCAGATAGCCAAATTTCATTTCAATATCGGATAGCTTAATAATATCAAGATAGAGGAGCACCACATGATGACGGGCGGCCAACTCCGTTTCCAGCCGCTTCTTAATCTGCACCCGCTGGTCCGTGTATACAAAAGGTGTCTTCTTCTCCCGTAAATTCCTAAAAAACGACAGCATCTCTGTTTTCCCCCCTTTTTCTCTTCCTTTCATTATGCCAATCCAAAATTAACATTTTGTAAAACATATGTAAAAAGACCCTTTTATTTTATTCATAGATAAGTCTTACGAATTAGTAAATAAAAAACACGGAAAGAACTACTCATTCTCTCCGTGTTTATCACTTACATATATCTCTTATATATTAGTATTTCTTCGTCTCAATCTCGTTAAGAATCATCTCGACGACTTCATCGACCGGCTTCGCACCCAGATCGCCTTCGCCGCGGCGGCGTACAGACAATGCGCCCTCTTCCATTTCTTTGTCGCCAATAACGAGCATAAACGGAATTTTGTTCATCTGCGCTTCGCGGATTTTGTAACCAATCTTCTCGTTGCGGCTATCCACTTCGACGCGAATGCCCTTCTCAAGCATTTTCCGTTTCACTTGCTCCGCATAAGCGACGTGTGGCTCGGCAATTGTAATCAGCTTCGCCTGCACCGGTGCCAGCCAGGTCGGGAATGCGCCCGCAAAGTGTTCAGTTAGAATACCGATGAAGCGGTCAATTGAACCGTAAATCGCACGGTGAATAACGACAGGACGGTGCTTCGCGTTATCTTCGCCCACATAGGTAAGATCGAATTTCTCCGGCATCTGGAAGTCAAGCTGAATGGTTGCGCATTGATGGCTCCGCTTAATCGCATCCTGAATGTGGAAGTCGATTTTCGGACCATAGAATGCGCCGTCCCCTTCATTGATGCGATAAGGGATTTGCAGTTCATCTAACACATTCTGAAGCGAACGTTCCGCAGTCTCCCATAGCTCATCGCTGCCCATCGAGTCTTCCGGACGAGTGGATAGCTCTACACTGTATGGAAAACCGAATACACCATAAATTTTGTCAACCAGTTCGATAACTTGCTTAATTTCCGATTCAATTTGATCCGGACGCACGAAGATATGTGAGTCATCCTGTGTAAATGTACGCACACGAATCATACCGTTGAGCGCTCCGGAATATTCATGACGGTGCACTTGACCGAACTCGGCCATGCGCAGCGGCAGGTCACGGTATGAATGAATTTTATTTTTGAATACGAGCATATGGCCCGGACAGTTCATCGGCTTCAGCGCGAACTTGGTGTTATCTACTTCGGTGAAGTACATATTCTCGTGATAGTGCTCCCAGTGGCCGGATTGCTCCCACAGACGCTGGTTCATCACGAGCGGCGTACGCACTTCCTGGTAGCCGCGCTCCATCTGCAGACCGCGCGCATATTTCTCCAGCTCGTTGCGTACAATCATCCCGTTCGGCAGGTAGAACGGCATGCCCGGCGCTTCTTCCGAGAACATAAAGAGTTCCAGCTCTTTTCCAAGCTTGCGGTGATCGCGTTTTCTTGCCTCTTCTAAGAAGTGCAGGTATTCATCCAGATCGGATTTTTTCGCCCAGCATGTTCCGTAGATGCGCTGCAGCATCTGACGATCGGAGTCGCCGCGCCAGTATGCGCCGGCTACACTCATCAGCTTAAACGCTTTAATTCTTCCGGTAGACGGCACATGCGGTCCACGGCACAAATCGAAGAATTCGCCCTGATGATACATGCTAATCTCTTCGCCTTCCGGCAGCTCGGAGATGATTTCGACTTTCAAGTGATCATTAAGCTTGCCGTAAATGTCGAGCGCTTCTTCCCGAGAAACGACTTTGCGTTCGATCGGGAGATTTTCTTTCACGATTTTCTGCATCTCTTTCTCAATTTGTTCAAGCATTTCCGGTGTAATCGTCACATCGGTATCGATATCATAATAGAAACCGTCCTGAATAACCGGGCCGATACCGAGGCGTACCCTGTCATCGCCGAGGATGCGCTTGATTGCCTGCGCCATCAAGTGCGCACAGCTGTGACGCATCACTTCCAACGCTTCTCCGCTGTCTTCCGTCAGGATTTCCACGGAAGCGTCATGCGGGATGATCGCTTTTACATCAACGATTTTGCCGTTCAGCTTACCGGCAATCGCTTTTTTCTTCAGGCTTGGGCTAATCGAAGCCGCTACATCTTCAATCGTTACACCGGATTCGTATTCGCGTTTGGAACCGTCCGGAAGTGTCACTTGCAATGTTGACATAATGATTGCTTCCTCCTTCAAAAATAAAAAAAACACGTCCGATCCCAAAAGGGACGAGCGTGTTGTTCTCGTGGTACCACCCTACTTCGGCACGGCAATCCTATACAGGTAGCCATACCCTCATCGTTCGATAACGGAACCCGGGTTCCGGCCTTCCATACTGGCGCCTCTGCGCGTTCCGGTCGGCAGCTCAAGGCGGTAGTCGTCAACCTCGTATTGGAAAGCTTTCAGCCAATGGCTTTCCTCTCTGGGAACCGTCTGGTTGGGACCATATCCTTATCATCGCTATTATTATCATGCTGTTGTCTTGATTATAGTAAGCCATAAAACGAAAGTCAAGTATCCGGTCCAATATGTACCGGAAACGAAAACTCTGTACAAACGATCAGTTTCTCCTCGAAAATCTTTTTCAGCGTCATGACAAGTCCATGACTGGGCCTTCGAGTATAGATGACGATTTGTTCCGGGGCAAATTCCGCCAACGCCCCGATAATATTCGCTTCTTCATTTCCGTAAGCGGACTCGGTCTGCGGAGGAAGCGAAAGTAAGCCCTGGGGCATAAGCTTTTCCCACGCTTCATTGTAATAGGTAAACGCAAAGGACGCATTATGGACAAGTCTGAGCAGACTCTGACGACGCGGGAGCGCAAACAAAAACGCGCGAAGTTTTCGAATAA
The DNA here is from genome assembly GCF_002375825.1 of Aneurinibacillus sp. UBA3580. Lineage (NCBI taxonomy): Bacteria > Bacillati > Bacillota > Bacilli > Caryophanales > Paenibacillaceae > Aneurinibacillus > Aneurinibacillus sp. UBA3580. The sequence continues at coordinate 50,616 of NZ_DFMZ01000051.1, read as the reverse complement.
TCGCTTCCTGCTCTTCTTCCGCCATGTATTGTTCGATCTTTAAATCGACCATGGCACACAATTCCTGTATGTACTCCCGTAAACGAAATCGAAAAAAGCCATCCAGACGCAATACGTGTTCGCTCTCCAAATAGATGATGGCTTCCTGCTCAACCTTATGCTTACTGTACAGCACGCCCTCTATGCCCTCTTCTTCTCTTGCCTCTATATAATTCAGCACATAATGCAAAAGATGCATCTTGTCTGCAATTTTTTCGTATGCATCATGATGAACGATGCGGCGATACACAAGCTCTTTTTCCTTGGCGGACACATAAGTTCGCACGGCGCGCGCCAGTGCAAACAGCCACGCTTCATGTACCAGCGGTGTATGCTCTTCCCGCGGCCATCCGAGGCAATAAAAGTTCCGGTACCATGCATCCACTTCCTCTCTAATTCGGAATTGCAGCACGGCATGCACGCTCTCCAATCCATGGCACAGCGTTGAATGAAACTCAAACAAGAAACGTTCATCCGCACGTGGAAAAGATAGCTGTACCCACCGCACATTAGCACCTTCTTTCCTGCTTTTTTCCTTACTATATGTATGAAAAGGAAAAGTATTTCTCCTTTTGTCATATAGAAGAAAAGTGTTCTCCTTAAAAAAGATAAAAAAAATTTGGAAAATAGTATTGATAACGCTTACAAAAACGGCTATAATAAAACCAACCCCTTTAAATGGGTTGACACCTCCTGGAATTGAATTAATCTCTCCACTCCTACCTTGGATCCATTGATACAATCAATGGATCATTTTTCTGTGGAAATTATAAGGAAAAAAGAAGACATCTTTTGACAAAGAAGGAATGAAAATGATTCGCTCTCTTACCCTTTATCAGCGGTTACTCCTTTATCTGTTACTCCTCAACCTTGCAGACTGGTATTTCACCTGCTACGGTATCCGTAATCAATATATTCAGGAAGCAAACCCGCTGTTATCGGATATAATTACTACGGATCCGCTCCTGGTGCTTCTCTGGAAATGCGCCGGACCGCTCATTCTGCTTTATCTGCTTCCACACTGTCGAAGCAGCTGGGTACAGCATGCCTTGTTATTTACCGTGTGCCTGTATAGTATGGTTAACCTCTATCATCTTGTCTTTTTCTGCTTGTATATAGTATAAGTTTTTCTGTAAAAATCACGAAGAAAGAAGGAGAAGGAAAGAGGAAATGAGATCCAGGAAAGAAAAAGCGCTTATCCCTCTTACACCTGTATTGTGCAGCCGGATAAGCGCATGTCAACATTAATTCTGCATCACAAAATCGGTTTCCATCGATTCTCCTTCCTTGAAAACACGCAGGATTTCGTATTTCGTGTTGCGCTGCGCCGGAATTTTGCCGGCTTCGCGGATGAGTTGCAGAATATGATTCGTGTTTACTTTGTACGTACAAGCCGCAGCCGACACAACGTTTTCTTCCATCATTGTCGAGCCAAAGTCGTTGCAACCATATGAAAGCGACAATTTGCCTACGTCAGGTCCCATCGTCACCCAGGAAGACTGGAAATTCGGAATGTTGTCGATCATGATGCGGCTGATGGCGACATTCTTCAAGTATTGCTCCGGCGTCTGCTTCTCCGCCTTCATGTTCGTATTCTCCGGCTGGAATGTCCAGGAGATAAACGCGAGAAAGCCCGGTCCGCCTACCGCTTTCATCTCATCCTGTGCTTCACGGACGCGCAGCAGATGCAATACACGCTCTTCCATCGACTCACCGAACCCGATGACCATGGTAGCCGTCGTCGACATACCTTCCCGGTTCGCCATCTTCATAACGTCAATCCACTGCCGCCATGTTCCCTTCAGACGGCTGATTTTCTTGCGGGTACGGTCATCGAGAATCTCCGCTCCGGCGCCAGGAAGCGAATCCAGTCCTGCTTCATGCAGCAGGTGAATCACTTCTTCCACCGGTTTGTTCGACACTTCAGCGATCTTTACGATTTCTGCGACCGACAGAGAATGCATCTGAATCGAAGGAAAACGCTGCTTAATGCCGCGCAGCAAATTTGTGTAATATTCGAGCGGCAGATTCGGATTTGTACCACCCTGCATTAAGATTTCCGTCCCCTGTACGTCCACCGTCTCCTGGATTTTCTTATAAATCTCTTCATCTGGAAGGACATAGCCCTCCTCTGAGCCTGGAGCGCGGTAGAACGCGCAGAAACGGCAGTATGTGTCACACACATTTGTATAGTTAATATTACGTCCGATAACAAACGTCGTAATCGGCTCCGGGTGCCATTTCTCCATGATTTTATTAGCATAATGGCCCAGTTTCTCTATTTCATTGCTATCATATAAACGAAGACCGTCTTCCAGCCCCAGCCGTTCACCGGCCAGCGCACGTTCCAGTATTTGGTCAATCGCCACGGTGTATCCCCCCAAACGTTACATTCACCTTTCCATGGTAACATTAAAGCCCCCTGCTTGCATACCTGCAGGGGGCACATATTTCATTATTCCGAGAAACCGATTTGTTCGTAGACTTCCGGCTGCCAGTGAATGACGCAGCGCTCGAGCGGCAAGTTTACCTCGCGCATTCCGTTCGGTTTGCCGTTAAAATAAATAATTTCTGACAAAATTACGCGATTGTCTTTAATCTGTACCTCGCCCTGCAGCCGCTGCACCGTTTGATCCATCCCGTAAAACACGACTTCCCCTGTTCCCAGTGTTTTCATTTCTTTTCCTCCCCATCAGTACTCTATTTGAATGCTGGAGATAAGAGAAGTCCAACCTCTCAATTCCTATCTCCTGTTTTTATTTTACTATTTTTGAGCCGCTTCAATAAACGCCTGGATTTCTTCCGGAGAGAAGCGGGACAGCACATCCTCCTTTAATTTCTTTTTCTCTTCCGGCGTCAATCCGTCCGAAACCATCGAGCGGTATTGATTCATCTCAGAAACGGAGAACTTCTTCATTGCGTAGCGCATGGCCTCGCTGTTGTTATCAAAATGAACAGACGGCCCCGCGCCGCCACTTTTTCCATCGCTCCCGTTTTCGTTCTTATCACCGGAAGCCGCGGCAGAAGAGCTGCCCGCTTTCTTAAGCTCAGCCTGGAGGTCCGGGTCTTTTGCGGCCTGCTCCAGCTTTGTCTTCATGTTTTTGTCTTCCAGCATTTTTTTCACGGCAGGATCTTTCATCACTTCCTCGGTTACTTTCTTCATCGTCTTGTCCGCCGCGTAGTCAAACGCGAATTTGGCACCAACACCCAGCAGGACAAGAAGGGAGAAGCCTATCAGCAGCCACTTCTTCATGTTCGTATCCCCCTGCCTTCCTTCTCAATTTGCGCTATCCGATTCGACGATTGATCCCGTTTAGCTTATAGGCCCGCGTATAGTAGCGGATTCGTTCCATAATCCGCATCGCTTTTAACTGCTCGTTACCCGCCTTTTGCGAGTAGGCGAGGTGCTCTTCCAGCTGATCGTACGTATAGTTAGACGTATACAGCACAGGCAGGTTCTCGCTGACCCGGTATTGAAGAATCGCCCCCAATACCTCGTCACGCGCCCAGGGCGACAGCGTTTCCGCTCCGATGTCATCAAGAATAAGTACCGGGACTTCTTTAAGTACGGCGATTTTCTCCTGTACCGTATTATCTCCGAGCGCGTCTTTGATTTCCCGGAAAAAGTCCGGCGTATAGACCATCAGCGAAGCAATGCTCCGCTCCGCCAGCTTCTTCGCCGCAGCGCCCATCAGATAGCTTTTCCCGACTCCGAACGGTCCATAGAAGTACAGCCCCTTCGTTCCCGCCTGGCCCGGCACCACGTTCTGACAGAACTCCAGAATGGCTTCGATTGCATCAATCCGTTCATTGTCGGCTTCCAACTCAGCAAATGAAGCATTAAGAATTTCTCTTGGGATGTGGTGTGTCCGAATCAGCTTAGCCCGCTCTTTCTGCTGCTGATCCAACTGATACAAGCGGCAGGGTGCATGCCTGACTTCGATAGACATTCCCGTCCAATCCATCATTGCCTGATGCCCTTTCAACAGATTCGGACAGGCATCGAGCCCTGGACAATGTCGACAGTGCTCTGCTTCATCGATCGTTTGCTTAACCCGGGACAACGATCTGACAATATGCACATCTTCAATTTCCGGATGCTGTTTACGCAATTCGATCACTTCAGGTCTGCGGACGATGTTACTGACAATATCGTCAAACGAATATTTGCCTCCTACCTTATATGAAGCAAGTAGTTTATTCATCCGCTGCACTCCTCTCTCCCCTCTCTATTGCTTGTTTTCTTCCATGGCCTTTAAGAGAGCTTTTACACGCTCTCTTTTTTTCTCGTAAGCGGGGTCTACCACAGCCTGCTCTTTCTCCGGTGCCTCCTGCTTCTTCTCCTGCAATTTGCGCTGGCGTTCAAGCTGCTCGAGAATCAGCGGAGGAATTTCGTCTTTCCGCTTGTTTTTTCCGCTCGATGTTCCGCGTGCGGATGTCTTCTTCTCCGACGTTGCTTTTTTATCAAAAAACAGCGGCCTACCGCTTTTGCGTTCAAGATAGAACTGCCGCGCTTGCCGTTTCGCTTCCTGTACGGTTTGAATATTGTTTCGCTTCCAATGGCCGGCAATTTTATAGATGACGTCCTTCGGCAACTGCCGGTCATACGCCAGCATCACATACTCCAGCAGGACATTTACCACGCCAGGCGCCAGCTGATATTCCTCCAGCAATTCTTCCACAATTTTCTGGTCGGCCGGCGCAACTTTACCTCCGTGCTGATAATACTCCATCAACTGCAGTGGAGATAAAGATTCCAGAAGACGGGCATGGTTCTCCGCTTCCGATAACAGCTGCTCCTGCTCTCTCGCTTCCGTATCCGATTGGAACACAATTTCTTCCCGGGGAGAGATTTTCGGGACTCGTCCATTTTCCCTGTTGTACCACTCTTTTACACGGCGGCGCAAAGCAGCAAGATGAATCGTATCCTCCGGAATGACAGTAGGCTCCTGAAGAAGGCGGGCCATTGTCTCATCGTCAATCCCGTACGTAAACGCAAGATTGTCCAGCACTGCCTTCACTTCCTTCGTAAATACGGGCTTACGCTTCACTACCTTTGGAAGCGATGCTTCCAAAAACTCAAAGTCCAGGCGAGATTCCGCATAACTGCGTACCGTACTCTCTTTCGGATCAAAAAATGGCAGTGGACTCTCTTCTTCCGTTGCCTGGAGAAATTGATGGGTTTCTGTTCCTTTCTCCACCGTAATCTCACTTGGGGAAAGGTGACAGAACACTTCATCAAACGCTTTTGTAATGCGCGTCCGCTTCGCCGTGGCTGGTATGCTCTGCTCTTCCGCCACAGCAAACCGGCGTCTGAGCTTTCGGTAAAACTCCTTGCCTACACGGTTGAGCAACATAATACTCAACGTATCGTCACGGAAAAAAACATCCGGAGCATGCGGCGGCTGCAGTACATACTCAAACATGTACTCCCCATCTGAATCAATCTGATACGTTTCAAGCAGTCCGATAGCTTCTAACTGCTGCCTTGCTTTAATAATCACATCCAGCGGAGCAGACATTGTGACCATCAACCCGTAATGAAGCCCCTGCACCGGGGCAAAACTTGCCAGTGATAAATTGTGAAATAGCGTCTGGTACAGTGCAATTGGCATCACACCCATCAGAGGCTGGTATAAATGCAGTAAATATCCAATCTCCGCACTGCTAATCGGACGCTTAATGCGGATAAGGTAGGGGTCATTGGGGACGGTTTCCTGCCATCTCACCCGTATCACTCCCTGTATATCAATCTCTCCTTCATTATAGCACTGCCGCCGTTATATTTCGCAATCCTGCACAGACTGATCTAACGCCTCTATGCATGCTGTCAGCCTCTCCAGCACTTCCTGCTTCTGCACAGGAGACAAAGCTTGCTGTTTTACATGTTCTTGTATCTCTAGAGAAGCCTTAGACAGCGCTGCAAGCGCAGTTTCTAGTGCATCTGGAAGCGGCAGATGTTCTGTCTCTTCCTGCGGAAGGGTGGTCATTTCCGCTGCATCATCGAAAATGATCGTCTCAAACCGTCTTGGCACATACGTGTCCAGTCCAAGCGATTCGCCGATGATCTCTGCGAACTTCAGCGATACAGCCTCCTCACCATGCACAATAAATACTTTTTTTGGTTTGCGGACAAACCCGGACAGCCACTCCAATAGCCCATCCCTGTCTGCATGCGCTGAGAATCCTTCAATATTATGGATTTGTGCCGCAATCTTGATATCTTCACCAAAAATCCGCACCCGCTTGGCTCCGTCAATGATACGGCGGCCAAGTGTACCTTGCGCCTGATAGCCCACAAACACAATGTGTGATTTTGGACGCCATAAATGATGTTTTAGATGGTGTTTAATTCGTCCGGCTTCACACATTCCGCTCGATGAAATAATAATAGAACCGCTGGTTACCCGGTTCAGTCGTTGTGATTCCTCTACAGTCTCCACGAACTGCAAACCAGGAAAAGACAGCGGGTCCACCCCTGCCTGCAGATACTGCTGGCTCTCTTCATCGAATACTTCCTGGTTGCGACGGAATACCCGTGTCGCTTCTACGGCAAGCGGACTATCGATAAAAACCGGCAGCGGTTGAATCTTGCCCTTATGAAGCAACTCTGACAGCTCATAAATGATCTCCTGCGTGCGGCCAACCGAGAAGGAAGGAATGATAATATTCCCGCCTTGCTTTTGAATGGTACGCACAATGCCGCCGAGAATTTCGCCTCGATCGACTCGTTCCTCATGCAAACGGTCACCGTACGTCGATTCGATGAATATGTAATCCGCTTCATCAATAAAAGTCGGATCTTTGACAATCGCCTGCTTCTTGCTTCCCAAATCTCCCGAAAACACTAATTTAATCGCATTGCCGTTCGGCTGACTGACCCACATCTCAACAATGGCCGAGCCCAGAATGTGGCCGGCATCGCGCATACGGACAGTTACCCCTGGCACAACCTCGGTTATTTTGTCATACGGAATGCCTTTGAATTGAGAAAGACAGCGCCGTGCATCTTCCTTTGTATACAGCGGCTTCATCAGCGCCCGTCCGCGGCGGCGGCGTTTTCGATTATACCACTCTGCCTCCGCTTCTTGAATGTGTCCGCTGTCCGGCAGCATAATGGAACAAAGATCCACAGTCGAGTGTGTAGCGAAAATCCGACCTTTGAAACCCTCTTTGCATAATTTCGGCACAAGACCGCTGTGGTCAATATGGGCATGCGTCAGCACCACCGCTGAAATGTCCTGCGGGTCGAACGCAAAATCTTGTTCGTTCCACTGGTTTAGTTCTTTGCTGCCCTGAAACATTCCACAATCAATGATTAATTTGTGCGTACTGGTATCTAGCATGTAACAGGATCCCGTTACAGTTCTTGCTCCCCCAATAAACTGTATCTTCACTGCCGCTCGCCTTCCCCCGTTTACTGTCTGCATTTTATTTTCATTCTTTCTTTTTACTGTTATGAATTAAGTCTTCTAATTCTTTGACAAACACATTAATGTCTTTGAACTGGCGATATACGGACGCAAAGCGGACATACGCTACTTCATCAACATCATATAACGCATTCATAACCAATTCGCCGACATCCTTGCTCTGGACCTCGGCCCGGCCGCTATTGCGCAGCTCCCGCTCTATCCTGTCTACAATTGCTTCCAGTGTATCCAGCGGCACCGGCCGCTTCTCACAGGCACGAATAATGCCACGCAGAATTTTCTCTCGGCTGAATTCTTCGCGTGTGCCGTCTTTTTTCACCACAAGCAGCGGCGTTTCTTCCACCATTTCGAATGTAGTGAACCGTCTGCCGCATTCTTCGCATTCCCGGCGCCGCCGGATGGATTTGCTGTCATTTACCGGCCGGGAGTCAAGCACCCTCGTTCCGTTGTGCGTACAATATGGACAACGCATCTCATCAACCTCACTCCATTGCGTACTTTTCCCTAGTTTGTCCCAGAAAGGGGCGGACGTCAAGTAGGAAACGCGAAGCACTTTTGTCCATACGGTTGTCTTTTCAACATGAAATCATCGAAAGGGCGGCTGACTTTGGTGGTACGAAGGAAAAGAGAGAAGAGAACGAGGAAAGGATTTTAATGTAGAAAAAGGCCTCCGCCTTTTTCTTCTCTAGATCTTATTTCTTCTTCTCTTCTTTCTTTTCTCATGATTTTCACAGAAAAACGAGGCAATCCGCTGCCGGACCGCCTCGTTTTCTTCACTATACATAGTATGCGATTATACGGTTACTTCCACTTTTTTTTTCGTGTTTGCAGCAGCGGATACGTGTTTCGCCAGGTCAAGTACACGGCAAGAGTAGCCCCATTCGTTGTCGTACCAAGCGAGCACCTTCACTTGTTTCTCGCCCATAACCATTGTGGACAGTCCGTCTACGATGGAGGAGTTCTCGTCTCCATTGAAGTCAGCGGATACGAGCGGCTCGTCAGTATAGCCGAGAATGCCTTTCATGCTACCTTCGCTCGCTTCGCGCAGCACACGGTTTACTTCTTCTACCGTTACGTTTTTCTTCACATTAACAACCAGGTCCACAACCGATACGTTCGGTGTCGGCACACGAAGCGCGAAGCCGTTCAATTTGCCCTGCAACTGCGGAAGAACGCGGGCAACAGCACGGGCCGCTCCTGTTGTCGTCGGAATAATTGCTTGCGCGCATGCACGTGCTCTGCGCAGGTCTTTATGCGGATTGTCCAGATTCTTCTGGTCGTTTGTGTAAGAGTGTACGGTTGTCATCATACCGTATTCGATACCGAACGCTTCATCTAACACTTTCGCTACCGGAGCCAGGCAATTTGTTGTGCAGGATGCATTGGAGATAATATTGTGCGCTTCGTAATCGTACACATCTTCGTTTACACCCATTACAATCGTTACGTCTTCATCTTTGCCCGGTGCTGTGATAACGACTTTCTTCGCACCGGCTTGAATATGTTTACCCGCGCCTTCTTTATCACGGAATTTACCCGTTGCTTCGATAACAACTTCTATGTCCAACTCTTTCCAAGGAAGGTTGGCCGGATCACGGTCAGAAACCACTTTCGTCGCTTTTCCGTTTACAATGATCGTATCATCTTTCGTTTCGACTTTATCAGAAATATTGCCATGAATTGTGTCATACTTAATAAGGTGAGCAAGCGTTTCAACAGGGTAGCTTGCATTGATTGCTACTACTTCTACCTCCGGATCGTTTATCGCTTTGCGGAATACCATCCGCCCAATACGTCCAAATCCATTAATGGCAATTCGTGTCGTCATTAATACGTTCTCCTCCCCGGATATGTTCCATACTATTGCATACATTCATTATAATAAGTATGACACTTTTTTCAATAGACTGGTGTAAATTTATTATTTTCAGACTATTATTTCGGCTACATGATAAAAAAAATAAGGCAGTAGGAGGACTGCCTTTAAAAAGTACATATAGAATAGCCTTTTAATTCAGCCCGCTGAATTCATCGGCATAAATTTTCTCGTAACGATGTTTATAATACAGTGCGCGCTGAACGTAATGCCGGGTCTCGCCATATGGAATACGGGAGATATGCTCCTCAGTTCCATCCCATATGCCTTTCTCCAGCCACTTCTTTACGTTGCCCGGACCGGCGTTATATGCGGCGATAACTGCATACGGATTGTTGTCGAACATTTCATGCAGGAAGGAAATATACCACGTTCCAAGCAAGATATTCGTATCCGGCTCGTCCAGGTATTCGGTCGCCATCGGCGAAATTTTTGTTTTTTGTATCGCCCATTCCGCCGTCATCGGCATTACCTGCATCAGACCGATCGCACCTTTTTTAGAAACGCGTTTTTTATCAAATTTCGATTCGATTTGGATAATGGCCATGATTAAGTATGGGTCCACATCATACTGTTCCGCCGATTTGCGGATTTCTTCTTTATAGTATACCGGGTACATTGCTTTCCATGTAACAGGCGCGTCCAACAGAAGAAAAACCGCCAGCAGACAGAGAAAAAATATCGTATTCTTTCGACTGAATCGTTTCATCCCCAGCTCCTCATCCGTATCGCTTCATTTATTTACGCGCCTCTTCTTCCCTTATCCAACAGCTTCCCAACCAATTCGTCCACTTGCTCTTCCGTCTCCGTGAACGTGCCGCTATTATCAATGACGTAATCCGCCCGGCTTTTCTTCTCCTCGATCGACATCTGCGAAGCGATGCGGCGCATTGCTTCTTCCTCATCGTATCCGTTTCTTTCCATCAAACGTTTTAATTGCTGTTCTGCCGTACAATATACGACAACTACCTTTTCCACCATATATTCAAGCTTTGACTCATACAACAGGGGAATGTCCATCACAATTAAAGCTATGCTCTCCTCCTGGGCTTCTTTCATCAACTGCCTCATACGTGCACGCACAGCAGGATGAACAATAGCGTTTAAATCCAGGCGTGCCTGTTCATCAGCAAAAACAATCGCTCCCAGCTTTACCCGATCCAGCTCTTCATTCGCAAGCAGGATATCTCGTCCGAACCGCTCGACAATAAGAGACCAGGCTTCTTCACCTGGCCGAACAACTTCACGCGCAATAATATCCGCGTCAATAATACGGGCCCCGCGTTCTGCAAGCATCCGCGACACCGTGCTCTTGCCGCAGGCGATGCCACCCGTCAGCCCAATAACCATAGCTCTCTCAACTCTCTCTCACATCATTTTGAAAAAACCGCACAATATCAGAAGAATTCCCGGCAAATACGTCATTCGCTTCAGCCACCCGGCTTCCGAATACGTAAATCCCAGCTTAAGTCCCGACAGGATAAACAGGCAGCTCACACTCCCGATGACGAATGCCGTCACCCAGGGCTCGTAGCCGATGAGAGCCGCACCAATTCCTGCGCCGAACGCGTCTACAGAAAGAGCAACGCCCAGAAACATCGCCTCCACTCCGGAGATGGTACCGGAACGATCGAGATCCGCTTCGGTCGGCCGCTTGAGAATCTGCACGACAAGGCCGAGCGCTTTAATCTCAAACGCCACAAGCGACCGCAGCTCCCGAATTGCTTGATTCTGTCCCGCGCTTCCTTCCTCTTCCTCCGCGCCTTGCGACCTTGCGTTATACATCGCCCATAGGCCAATTCCGACTAAAATGGCGCCACCGACATAATGTGTAGCTGTAGGTGTCAGCAGATATCCCAGCCATTTGCCGATATACATAGCAACAAGAATCACAAACGCTGAGCACGAAGTAATGATGATAACGGAACGCACCGGAATTTTAATGCGGCGCATGCCGTACATAATCCCAACCCCGAATCCGTCCAAGCTGACTGCAAAAGCCAGCGCCAGGAGCGAAAAAATATGCAGCATCTTTTTTCCTCCTTCCCCATATCCACCCTTCTCCCGCCATCTCTTTCATGGGCGTCTGGTACAGTATATGAGAACAAGGAAAAGTCGTGCATTCTACTTGCGGGGTTGACAGGTAGGACAGATATGAGTGCCGCGGCCACCGACAACCAATTTCTCAATCGGTGTACCGCATACTACACACGGTTCGCCTGTGCGCCCATACGCTTTTAGCGTATGTTGGAACTGTCCTGCCTCACCCTGTCCGTTTACATACGATTTGATGGACGAACCGCCCAGCGAGATGGATTCCTGCAGAATTTGCACAATGCTCATATGAAGAGCCTCCCACTGCTCGTCCGCTAGCTCACCCGGCATTCGCTCCGGATGGATGCGCGCCTGAAACAGCGCCTCATCTACATAAATATTCCCGAGTCCGACGATAATTTCCTGATTCAGCAGCAGCGGCTTAATTTTGGTTTTCCGATGTTTGGCTCTTTCTTTCAATACATCGGCCGAGAACGTCTCATCCAGCGGCTCCAGGCCAAGTTTATGCAGCGGCGGTCCGGCCATCTCTCTTCCTTTAGCAACAAGATGCATAGTGCCAAAAGTGCGAACATCCTTATAGCGCAACTCTGTACTGTCCGTAAATTGAAAAATAACATGCGTATGCTTTTCCACTTCGTCCCCTGCCTGGTAAAGACCATAGCGGCCTTCCATGCGCAGATGGGAAACTAACACCCAATCATCTAAATAGAACAACAAAAACTTGCCGCGTCGACCGATCTCTTGAATCGTCTGGCCTTTGAGCAGCTCAACAAACAGCATAGCATCATCCGGCTCTTTGATTAACCGCGGCAGGCTTACGATTACGTCAGCAATGGTTTTCCCGACGACCAGCTTAGTTAGCGTGCGCCTGATCGTTTCCACTTCCGGTAATTCCGGCATTTCATTTCTCTCCTCCGTTTACTTCGCTTCATACCAGCTCTTGCCGTAATTTACGTCCACCTTAAGCGGGACATCAAGCGGCAAGGCATTCTCCATGACTTCCGAAACAAGCTTACCCATCGTCTCAAGCTCATGTTCCGGCACTTCAAAGATTAATTCATCATGCACCTGCAAAAGCATTCGGCTTGCCAGCTTCTCTTCTTCGATTCGCTGCGCCATGTTAACCATCGCCAGTTTGATGATGTCAGCCGCCGTTCCCTGAATCGGCGTATTCATTGCCGTACGTTCAGCAAAGCTGCGCAGATTAAAATTGCGGCTATTAATATCCGGCAAATACCGGCGGCGCTTCAGCATCGTCGTTACATAGCCGTTCTTTTTCGCTTCCGCAATAATATTATCCATATATCGTTTTACACCCTGAAATACGGAGAAATACCGTTCGATAAACTCCGCCGCCTTCTTCCGGGTAATGTTCAGATTCTGCGAGAGACCGTAGTCGCTAATGCCGTATACGATACCAAAGTTAACAGCCTTGGCCTGACGGCGCATCAGCGAAGTCACTTCGTCCTCGTCTACGCCGAATACGTCCATTGCCGTCCGTGTATGAATATCCATATCGCGACGGAACGCATCAATCAGATTCTCATCCTGCGAGATATGAGCCAGAATACGAAGCTCGATTTGCGAATAGTCAGCCGCCATGATGAACCAGCCCGGCTCGGACGGCACGAATGCCTCCCGAATCTTGCGTCCTTCCTCCAGGCGAATCGGAATGTTTTGCAGATTAGGCTCGGTACTGCTTAAACGACCGGTTGCTGTCACCGCCTGGTTAAAGGAAGTATGGATTTTACCCGTTTCTTCGCGAATCTCTTTCTTTAATCCCTCAATATAAGTGGATTGAAGTTTGCCCAACTGGCGGAATTCCAGAATAAGCGGGACAATTTCGTGCGCCGATTCCAGCTTCTCTAGTACGTCCGCACTCGTCGAATAACCGGTCTTCGTTTTCTTGATGACCGGCAGTTGCAGCTTATCGAACAAAATCTCGCCCAACTGCTTCGGTGAATTAATATTAAATTCAGTACCGGCCAGTTCGTGAATCTGCTTCGTTAGCCGCTCGAGCTTCTCTGTAAGCTCCACGCCCATTTCATCAAGGCGCTGCCGGTCCACTCGCACACCATGCGTCTCCATATCACCAAGCACGGTTGCAAGCGGCAGCTCCAGGTCGTAAAACAATTCATCCAGCCCTTCTTCTTTCAAAGCCGCATCCATCTTATCGCGCAGGCGATAGATTGTCTCCGCTTTGCGCGCAATATGAGGCCCAAGAATCGACGCTTCCGGAATCGAACGTTTTGCGCCCTTTCCATAGACAGCATCGTCAGAAGCGAGCTTCATGCCGTACCGCTCGGCTACATCACACAGACGATGATTCGTCTCGGAAGGATTGCTCAGATACGAGGCAAGCAGCACGTCAAAACAGATGCCTTCAAGCTGGATGTTCTTCCACGCAAGAGCCACCTGGCTGCGCTTCGCATCGTATACCCACTTCTTCTGTTCGGGATCTGCCATCCACTTGATAAGTGCCGGCCATCCAGCCTGATCAAACGGTACATACAAGCGTACAGTCCCATCTGCCAGACTAATCCCGTGAATCGGGGCACCATGGTAGTTCTCCGCATCCACTTCAACCATGACGGCCATTGGCGAAGTCAACTTGTCCGCCCACGCTTCCCGGTTCTCTTCTGTAATGGTTACGAAATCGATTTCTTCTTGCGCCTGAACGGGTGCGCCATTTGCCTCAGCCGAATTCAATCCAAGACGTTCAAGGAGAGACTTAAAGGCAAACCGTTCCAATACCGACACGACTTTTTCCTGATTATACGGCTGGTATACCGTCTCTTCAAGCGTGACCTCGATTGGCGCATCGCGCAGAATTGTCGCCAGCTCTTTACTCATGCGGGCATCATCCGCGTGCGCCGCAATCTTTTCCTGGAGTTTCTTTCCCTTTATTTCGGAAACATGATCGAGTACGTTCTCTACCGTCTTAAATTCATGCAGCAGCTTGAGCGCCGTCTTCTCACCGACGCCCGGAATGCCAGGAATGTTGTCCGACGCATCTCCCATCAACCCTTTAAGATCGATGATTTGGGCCGGAGTTAAACCATACTTCGCCTCTACTTCCGCCGGCGAATACAGCTCGACTTCACTGATGCCTTTGCGGGTAAGCGCCACCCGGGTTTTGTCGGAAACGAGCTGCAGCATATCTTTGTCTCCGGATACAATCAGCGTTGTAAATCCGTTCGCCTCTGCCTGAGCAGAGATGGTGCCGATAATATCATCCGCTTCGTAGCCGTTCAATTCATAATGTTTAATATTGAATGCATTCAGCAATTCTTTCAGCAGCGGAAACTGCGAGGACAGCTCACCCGGTGTTTTTAACCGTTTTCCCTTATAGTCTTTATATTCTTCCGTACGGAATGTCACCTTGCCTGCATCAAACGCTACTAAAAGGTGTGTCGGCTTCTCTTCATCGAGCATGCGCAGCAGCATGGTCGTAAATCCGTACACGGCATTCGTATATAAACCTTCGTCCGTCGTCAGAAGGGGGAGCGCGTAAAAAGCGCGGCTGGCAATGCTATTGCCGTCCAATACCATTAACTTCTTTTCCATCTATCATCCACGCCCTATCTTTTCCCGTAATATAAGCATATACGCTTTCATCATACCATACACTTTCAGAGCAAAACAAAGCACGGTATCAAACAAAATACGCATCATTCTTCCATAATGCGTGTAGAAGAAGATGCGTATTTAATTTACCTCTGGACGTTGATAAAGGGAATGGCGCCTCCGGTTGTGCTTGGAAGTTTGCCGTCCCATTTCTCGATAGCCTGCTGCTGCGCTTCGATTTCGCGCAGCCTTACGAGTTCAGGCGTAACTTCCTGCTTCTGCAGACGAAGCGCTTCGGCAGTGGCCTGTGCTTTGGTGATCGTTTGCTCTTTCTCAATCTTAATACGCTCAAGGTCCAGCCTGGATTTGAGAGCCTGCTGTTCCGCGATTTGCTTCTGCTCAATTGCACGGTTGAATTCGTCACTAAACTTAAATTCCGTAATATTGATTTCATCAAGCACCATATTATACGTACCCAGTTTTTTAGACAGAATTTCTTTTACCTGCTGGCTGACTTCCGAGCGTCTGGAAATCAACTGTTCGGCGGTATAACGCGCCGTTACAGCTTTTAACGACTCTCCGATAGCAGGGTCAACAATTCTTGTTTTGTAATCCATACCAACATTCTGGTAGAGTTTGTTTACGCCGGCCGGGTCAATATGGAAGTTTACCGCCATATTGGTTGTTACTACCTGCAGATCCTTGGATGCTGCGGAAGCGTTGCTCTCAGCTTTCTGTACGCGAACTTCTACCGGCACGACTTCCTGGATAAACGGAAGCTTAAAATGCATTCCTTCTTCCAGCACCGTAGGCTTAACCGCGCCCAACTGTACAATAATCCCGCGATGGCCGGGATTTACGACAGTAAACGATTCAAACGCTAAAATGACAAGCACGAGGATAGGAATAACGAATTTAAGAATCTTTCCCGTATTTATATTCGGCCCTCCCATTTTTACAACTTTCTCTGACATCTTGTTTCCTCCTTTTGTAATCCTCTTGCTAAGTAATACGGAACATCCTGTAAAAAAGTTTCTTTTTTTAACTATTGTGAGAACTGAAATTTTTATTTATCATAAAACATATTTCAGGAATTCTATCGACAAAATAGGAGAGAGAGATGAAAGAACAACCGGTGGTTTCCCCTTATCTGGCTTTATTTATCGCTACGCTGGCCGTTTCGACATCGGCCATTCTCGTAAAACTTTCGGCTGCACCCGCATCCATTATTGCGACATATCGGCTTTTGTTTACGGTGCTGTTCATGCTGCCATTTGTCTTGTGGAAACACCTGAAGGAAATCAGACTTATTTCGAAGAGAGATTGGATTTTTTCGACGCTTGCCGGTGTTTTTCTTGCACTGCACTTCATTCTCTGGTTCGAATCGCTCAACTACACATCCGTAGCCAGCTCTGTTGTGCTTGTAACTCTGCAGCCGTTGTTTTCCTTCATAGGGGCCTATCTGTTCTTCAAAGAGCGTGTGGCTCTGGCTGGGATTGCCGGAGGGCTACTCGCCGTTGCGGGCAGCGTATTCATCGGCTGGAGCGACTTCCGTTTAGGCGGCACGGCACTCTTCGGCGATGTTCTCGCTCTGCTCGGCGCAGCGACGGTCACAGGATACTGGTTGTTCGGCCAGAGCGTACGCAAACGACTGTCTCTTATGATGTATACGTTTGTGGTCTATACAATTAGCACCATCGTTTTGCTTATATATGACATGGCACTCGGGTTTGCGCTGTTTCCATATTCGAGCCAGGACTGGCTGGTTTTCATCGGACTGGCTATTTTTCCTACGCTGCTTGGCCATACGATATTTAATTGGACAATTAAGTGGATCAGTGCCAACACCGTCTCTATGGCGATTCTTGGAGAGCCTATCGGCGCGGCGATTCTTGCCTATTTTATTCTCAGCGAAAAAATTACAGCCGCCCAAACAATTGGAACGGCTGTCATCTTGTGTGGTATTTATTTATTCATGAGATTCAACCGACCATCAAATGCTAGGCGGGAAACCGGGAAGTCTGGTACTTGGGCAGGATGATTTTAAACGTCGTCCCCCGGCCTTCTTCGCTTTCCACATGAATCATACCATGGTGTGACTCAATCAGATGCTTAACAATGGCCAGACCCAGCCCGGTTCCTCCAGATTCCCGAGAGCGTGCTTTATCCACGCGGTAGAAGCGCTCAAAAATGCGCGGCAGGTGTTCCGCCGGAATGCCTATGCCGGTGTCTGCGATCACCATCTCTACGCTTTTTTCATCCGGCTCACGCAACGTAATCGTAACCTCGCCATTGTCCGGCGTATAGTGAATCGCATTGCTGACGAGATTGAGTACGATTTGCTGCATCCGATCCCTGTCTCCTTCAAGCGTAATATCTTTTTCAGCCGGAAGGTAAATCGCGATATTTTTGGCGCGGGCTTCTTCCCGTACAATCCGGACCGTTTCTTTAATTAATTGGCTCAGGTCTATCTCTTCTA
The DNA here is from genome assembly GCF_002375825.1 of Aneurinibacillus sp. UBA3580. Lineage (NCBI taxonomy): Bacteria > Bacillati > Bacillota > Bacilli > Caryophanales > Paenibacillaceae > Aneurinibacillus > Aneurinibacillus sp. UBA3580. The sequence continues at coordinate 33,167 of NZ_DFMZ01000051.1, read as the reverse complement.
CCTTAAGCGGCATTTTCTTTTGTTCAATTTTCGATAAGTCCAAAATATCGGTAATCAGGCGGTTTAACCGGTCACTTTCCTCATTAATAATCTCCAGGAAAGAACGGCTAATCTCCGGATCTTCCAACGCTCCGTCCAACAGTGTCTCTGTAAATCCCTTAATAGATGTAATCGGGGTTTTTAACTCATGAGAGACGTTGGCAACGAATTCGCTGCGCATCTTTTCCAGACGGCGAATAGCCGTGATATCATGCAGCAGTACGATAATGCCTTTAATCTCGCCCTCTTCATTCGTGTACGCTCCCAGGTTGGCGTCAATAATATGTTCTTCAGGGTAATACACGTGAATTTCTTCCCGAATTTTCTCTCCCGTCTCCAGACAGCGATCAATCAACTGGCTCAATCCCGAGCTCTTCCCGATCTCCGTATGGATATGACCAAGGGAATCTTTCGCTTCATATCCGAGCAATTGCTCCGCTGCGGCGTTCATCATGACGATACGCCGCGAATCGCTGACCAGAATCATTCCGCTGAACATGTTATTAAGAATGCTTTCAAGCCGTTTCTCGTTCTCCTGAATGGCGGACATCTGCTGTTCAAGGCTAAGCGCCATGAAGTTAATCGCCTGAGCCAGTTGCCCGATTTCGCCTTTCGCATTCGTACGAATACGATTTTTAAACTTTTTATGTGTGATTCCACGGGCAACGTGTGTAATCTCCTCAATCGGCTGCGTAATGCTTTTGGTAATCCGTGTACTGATAAAACCGAATACTACCAGCGTCAGCACAAGTACCCCGACCAGGCTCACCCATAAATTCCGGACGGTTTCTTGTACCCGCGTAATTTTAATAGATACGCGGACTATGCCTTCGATATTTTGCTCTTTTTTCAGCGGGACGGCTACATAAAGCATGTCATAGTTCAGCGTTGCACTATATCTTATCGACTGGCCCGCTCCGCTTTCAAGGGCCGCCCGAATCTCCGGACGGTTGGCATGATTCGGCAGCGTCTTTGGGTCATGCTCCGTATCGGAAGTTACTTTTCCTGCACGGTCTGTGACCGTAATACGCGCTCCGATTTCCCGGGAAAAACGCTCCATTCGCTGCTGCAGCGCATCCGGTTTCTCCATAAGATTTCCGTAGAGTACGTCGTCGGAAATAATGCGTGCTTCTTTCATAAGCCTATCTTCAAGCACGTCGATATATATTGTCTGCAACATTTTAGCGAAGTAAAGGCCAAGCAGAAGCAGCAATATACCAATAATCAGTAGAAACAAAAAGTTGAGCCGAATACGGAATTTTTGCATGCTATCCCTCTAGTTTGTATCCCAATCCGCGCACAGTCTTTATATATTTAGGCTGCTTGGTATCTTCCTCGATTTTCTCCCGCAGATGACTGATATGGACATCCACAATCCGGGAGTCTCCTACAAAATCATAATTCCATACGGCGTTTAGCAACTGGTCACGCGTCATTACCCGGCCCGGATGGCTGGCCATATACTGGAGGAGTTCGAATTCTTTCGGTGTCAATTCCAAGCGGTTTCCATTAAACAGCACTTCGTATTTCTCCGGGTAAATGACAAGTTGTCCAATCGTAATCATCTGCTCGTCCGATTGATTGGTTTCCTGTTCCTGCTGCTGGCCGCTGCGTCGCAAAATCGCTTTGACGCGTGCCACCACTTCGCGGGGGCTGAACGGCTTTGTCATATAGTCATCTGCGCCAAGTTCTAACCCTAAAATTTTGTCAAATTCTTCGTCTTTGGCCGTCAGCATTAAAATCGGCGTGTTAATTCGCTCCATTCGCAGCTTTTTACACACTTCCATACCATCCATACCCGGCAGCATAATATCGAGCACAATCAGGTCAGGCTTCTCTGTTTCAGCCAGCTTGACCGCTGTCGGGCCGTCTCCGGCTTTCACGACCTCAAATCCTGCTTTCTGCAGATTAAACTCCAACAGTGTTACAATTGATTGTTCATCATCTACTACCAGAATTTTCTTCACACGCTACACCCTTATTTCTTAAATTTTTGCAATTCTGCTTTCGCTTGCTGAACCAAATCATTTGACTCTTTCAATAACAGATCGGCTTTCTGCTCGAATTGTTTGTCCTGCAAATCATAAAACTTGAACAACTCATCATGCGCTTCTATTTTTTTCTTGATTCCCTGAAGAAGCGTTTCCTTGACCGGATCCATCTCTTTCGGCACAGCGGAATTGAACAAATCATCATGCATCGACTTAAGTGCTGTCCGTCCCTGATCAATCGCATTCATGATTTTCGTACGTTTCATGCCTTTTGACGCTTCATTCCTTACATCCGCCAGTACCTTGCTGGAATTGTCCAGCGCTTCAAACGCAGCATCCGACTTTTGCAAGAATTCTTTCTTGTAATATTCCAAATCTTCCTGACTGGCTGAACATCCCCCAAGGAGCAGCAATGCGACCGTAAATAGTACAGCCGTATATATTTTCTTGTTTAACATAACTATATCCCTCCGAAGCTATCATACCCCATAGCAAAAACGAGGCGCAAGATACCGGCCTGTTTTCCACATATTGAAGCAGATGGGAAGGGGATGCGGGTGGAAAAATGAAGTCCCTTCTTTTTCACCCGCACCCTTTCTCCATATCTCTCTATATAAAGCAAGAAGCCTGAACATACAGTCCAGGCTCCCCATATACCGTATAGATTTCTATTGCAACACAGCTATTACACTGCGCACCGCGTCAGCGGATTTATCCAGAGCTGCTTTTTCTTCAGCCGTAAGTTCAAGTTCGTATACTTTCTCGATACCGTTTTTACCGAGCAGCGTCGGTACGCCGAGGTACAGGTCATTGTAGCCATATTCGCCTTCCAGGTATGCGATGGAAGGAATGATGCGTTTCTGGTCTTTCAGGATAGCTTCCGCCATTTCCACCAGGGAAGCAGCCGGTGCATAGTATGCAGATCCGTTGCCCAGCAGGTTAACGATTTCAGCGCCGCCGTTACGAGTACGATCAACGATTGCATCCAGGCGCTCTTTCGGAATCAGGGTTTCGAGCGGAATGCCGCCGGCGTAGGAATAACGAACAAGCGGAACCATCGTGTCACCGTGACCGCCAAGCACAAAGCCGGTTACATCTTTCACGGACACATTAAGCTCCATTGCTACGAATGTACGGAAACGTGCAGTGTCAAGCACACCGGATTGACCAATTACACGGTTTTTCGGGAAGCCAGTTGTTTTGAAGAGAGTATAGGTCATTGCATCCACCGGGTTGGACAACACAAGGATGGTGCTGTTTGGGGCATATGTCTTGATTTGCTCGCCTACAGATTTCATGATACCTGCGTTTGTATTAACAAGATCGTCACGGCTCATGCCTGGCTTGCGCGCGATACCTGCCGTTACGATAACCATGTCAGCGTCTTTGATTTCCTCGTAGTTGGATGTACCGGTTACGCGAGCATCAAAGCCTTGTACCGGACCGGCTTCCGCCATGTCCAGCGCTTTCCCTTTTGTCGGGTTTTCCATTTGCGGAATGTCAACAAGCACAACATCGCCCAGTTCTTTTTGCGCAAGCAGGAATGCAGTGGTAGCTCCGGTAAATCCGGAACCAATAACAGCGATTTTTTTACGTGTGAAAGCCATAACGATTCCCTCCTGATTGAATAAATTGTATATATGCCGCTTTAACATGAAAAGACATGTTACACACATAAGGAAGGGGAAACGTCCGCATGACATGCATGTCTTGCAGGCGTTGCCCCGTAAAAAGCGCATATTCAATCACATGTTCTTAATCAGCGCATCACCAAATTCAGAGCATTTCAGCTCAGTTGCACCTTCCATGAGACGTGCGAAATCGTACGTTACCTGCTTAGAAGCAATCGTTTTCTCGATGGCGCTCAGGATTAAGTCAGCCGCTTCTGTCCATCCCAGGTGACGGAGCAGCATTTCTCCTGACAGGATAACGGAAGAGGGATTCACTTTATCAAGTCCCGCGTACTTCGGAGCAGTTCCATGTGTAGCTTCGAAGATAGCACGACCTGTTACGTAGTTGATGTTGGCGCCCGGTGCAATACCGATACCGCCAACTTGTGCAGCCAGTGCATCGGAGACATAGTCCCCATTCAGATTCAGCGTAGCCACAACATCATATTCGGCAGGACGAGTCAGAATTTGCTGCAGGAATGCATCCGCGATAGAATCCTTCACGATAATTTTGCCCGCTTCTTCCGCTTCAGCCTGTGCTTTGTTTGCAGCATCTTTGCCTTGCTCTTCTGCAATACGATCATACTGCGCCCAGGTGAATACTTTGTCACCGAATTCTTTTTCAGCCACTTCGTAACCCCAGTTTTTAAAGGCACCTTCCGTAAACTTCATGATGTTGCCCTTATGTACCAGCGTTACACTCTTACGTTTATTGTCGATTGCATATTGAATAGCGGCACGCACAAGACGGCTTGTTCCTTCTTTAGAAACAGGTTTGATGCCGATGCCGGATGTTTCCGGGAAACGGATTTTGTTTACGCCCATTTCATCTTTTAAAAACGCGATGACTTTCTTCACTTCATCGCTGCCTTCTTGCCACTCGATGCCGGCATAGATATCTTCCGTATTCTCGCGGAAAATAACCATATTTGTCAGTTCAGGGTGTTTTACAGGAGAAGGTACGCCTTCGAAATACTGTACCGGTCTTACGCATGCATATAAGTCGAGCTCCTGGCGCAACGCTACGTTGATGGAGCGGATACCGCCGCCAACCGGCGTAGTCAAGGGGCCTTTGATTGCAACCAGGTATTCATTGATAGCTGTAAGCGTATCTTTCGGCAGCCATTCACCGTACTTATTAAAAGCCTTCTCGCCAGCATATACTTCGTACCAGGCAATTTTCTTTTCTCCGTTGTACGCTTTTTCTACAGCCGCATCAAGGACACGAACCGCCGCATTCCAGATATCCGGGCCGGTGCCGTCCCCTTCAATGAAAGGAACAATTGGATTATTTGGAACATTCAGCGTACCTGTGCTGTCAACCGTAATCTTCTCTCCATGTGTAGGCATTTCATACTTTTCGAAAATAGACACCTAATACCCCTCCCAAAATATGTATTACAGCAGGTCGGGACTCTCTCCTGACTGCCTAATATAAAATGAAAGCAGGAAAGGGGCACTATGTAACCCCTTGCCTAAACTTCATTTCGCGTATGTTTTAGCGCTCCTCAAGCGGAACGTAGTGAGCATTAACAGGTCCTACATATTCGGCACGCGGACGAATGAGGCGGTTGTTTTCGTATTGTTCAAGAATGTGTGCCGTCCATCCGGACATGCGGCTGATGGCGAAAATCGGCGTAAACAAATCGCGCGGAATGCCTAAGCTGTGGTAGACGGATGCGGAATAGAAGTCTACATTCGGCTTCAATCCTTTTTTCGACGTTACCATGTCGTCGATTTTTACAGACATTTCATACCACTGCGGCTGACCGGTAATGCTTGTCAGTTTTTCGGACATTTTGCGCAGGTGTTTCGCACGCGGGTCACCGTCTTTGTATACGCGATGACCAAAGCCCATGATTTTCACCTTTTGTGCCAGCTTTTCATTAATATATTCTTCTACATTCGCCGGATCTTTAATCTCTTCAAGCATGGCCATAACGGCTTCATTCGCTCCGCCGTGCAGCGGCCCTTTCAGTGCGCCGATGGCAGAGGTAATACCGGAATAAATATCAGACAGAGTAGCTACCGTAACACGAGCTGCAAACGTAGAAGCGTTCAATTCGTGGTCAGCATGCAGGACAAGCGCCGTATCGAGTGCGTCGATAGCGATTTGTTTCGGCTCTTCGCCATTCAGCATGTAAAGAAAGTTTTGCGCGAGTCCAAAGTCCGGACACGGAGCCACCACTTCTTTACCTTCGCGGATGCGATGATACGCCGCAACCACGGTCCCTACTTTTGCCTGCAGGCGGATCGCTTTACGCAGATTCGCTTCCCTGGACATGTCTTGCGCTTCCGGATCATACAGAGCCAGAGCGGAGATCGCCGTACGGAGAACAGCCATCGGATGGTTACCTTCCGGGCTTGCCTTCAAAAGCGCAATCACATCTTCTGGAATTGTAGCGTTTTCAGCTAAGTCTTTCTTCAATTGAGCGAGCTCGTCGGCTTTCGGCAGGCGTCCATGCCACAATAAATACACGACTTCTTCGAATGAAGCGTTTTCCGCAAGTTCATCAATATTGATACCAGCGTATGTAAGCACCCCGTCGATGATGGAACTAATAGAAGACTGAGCTGCTACAATTCCTTCTAATCCTTTTGCTGACATAGTACTATCTCTCCTTTATCCCTAAATTTATCTGTCGGACGTCCACTCGAAGCGCTCCTCCATCTTTCAGGGATGCCACAGAGGGCATAAAAAAAGAGAGAGGACACTTCTTCAGTTTCAGAACAATTATAGAATATTTCATCTGATTTGTGAATGTTTCTTTAAAAAAATGTGAAATATTCCACAACGTACACAAAATCTTGCTTTTTTGTCCACAATTATCATAACCTAAAATTAAAAATTACGAAAGTGTCAATCCAATGTCGCATTAGCAAAGGAGATTGAAATGGACACATCCTTACTTTACCATCGGCTGTTTCAGGTACTGCGATTCCTGCTTGTTGTAGGGATTATTTACATCGCTTATAAACTTATATTGTTTCTTACCCCTTTACTATACCCATTCATCATCGGTTTCATCATCGCGTACCTGATTAAACGTCCTGTGGATTTACTCGAGCACCGGGCGCGATGGCCGCGGTGGCTGGCGGTTTCGGTCGTGCTAACCGTCGTGATTTCACTCCTTGTCGGTATCGCAACCGTACTGGTGGCACAGATCATTATCGAGATCGGCAAGTTGTTGGAAATGCTACCCATCTATATCGATCAACTTTCCAACTATACGAAAAATTTTATATCACGCAGCCTGCAGTCCAGTCTTTATGAACGCTTCATGAATCTATACAGCAACCTTGATGCCAGCTATCAGGAGAAAATTCAGGAAAATGTCGGAAAGACGATGACAAGAATCGCCCAGACCGGAACGAATATAACCAAAACTTTCCTTGGAGGTATCAGCCATCTGCTAAGTTCCATCCCGAACACTGCCACAGTGCTGGTTATTTCAGTATTATCGGCTTTTTTCATCAGCAAGGACTACCATAAAATCATAGCCAGAACGAAAAGCGCCATTCCGGCCGAATATGTAAGTAAAGCATCTGGTGTCGCGGATGATTTGCGTAAAGCGCTCCTCGGCTTCATTAAGGCTCAAGTTACGCTCATTTCAATTACGGCAGCCATTGTAATTATCGGGCTCTTGATTCTAGGCGTACCCTATGCAGTTTCGATCGGGCTTTTAACCGGGCTGGTCGATCTGATGCCATATTTAGGAACAGGCGCCGTGTTCGTTCCCTGGATTGCGTATGCAGGTTTCGAGGGGGATTTTCGTCTGGTTATCGGGCTTTCTATTCTGTATGCTATCGTGATTGTCCAGCGGCAGATCACAGAACCGAAAATTGTCGCTACGAATGTAGGTCTTGACCCGCTTCTTACGTTGATCGCGCTGTTCGTGGGACTCAAGTTATTCGGATTCCTCGGTCTCATTCTCGGACCTGTGCTGCTCGTAGTAATGAATGCTCTAAGAAACGCGGGAATCTTCCGGGATGTTTGGACATTTATTAAGGGAACCCCGCCTATATAAAAGCCATAAAAAACAGAAAAAATGAAGCAATAATTAAGATGAAATCAAAAAAGCTTACAGCCCAGGCCGTAAGCTTTTTTGGTTAGAATCGGTTAAACCGGTTGAACGTAAATACATTGAATTGACCATTACGAATTTTCTTGTCCAACCATCGCTTGGTACATAGCCTGGCAATCCCGCGTGTATACGGAATGAGCAGGGAAAAACCAAGAAAATCCGTGAAAAATCCGGGTGTCAGGAGAAGAAGACCGCCCATGAATACGAAAATCCCGTCCAGAATAACTTCTCCGGGCATCTCCCTGCGGCTTAGCTGCAGCTGCGCCAGCCGGAAAAACTGTAGTCCCTGCCGTCTGGCAAGCCAGGCTCCCGTTACTCCGGTCAGAATGCATAACAATAGCGTAGGGACCCAGCCGATTGCCTTTCCCGTAGCCATCAGCAGCCAGATTTCCAGTATCGGTATAAGCAGGAGTAGCACAATTAGCACGCGCAGCATACCTTCTTCCCCCTTCCATCTACCATTCGTATTGTTTCATTAACGTATAGAGTTCCGGCATCCGTTTTTCCAGACGAACTGGCTTTAGGTCGGTGGATGTCCACACATGATGCGTCTCACCCGACGCCAGCAACTCACCTTCGGGAAGCCGAAGCACTTCATATCCGAGCAGTAGACGCACGCCCTCGCAACGGATAACTTTTGTCCGCACTGTAAGTTCATCGTCATAACGGGCAGCCTGCTTATACTTTACGTTCGCTTCCGTTACGGGAAGCATGAACCCCAAATCTTCAAACCGCCGATAAGAGAATCCCATCTGGCGGATCATCTCCGTTCTTCCTACCTCGAACCACACCAAATAATTAGCATGATACGCAACCTGCATCTGGTCCGTCTCCTGGTAACGAACCCGCACAGTTGTCTCAAACCACTTCTCTGTGTCGTTCATATCTATCCACCGTTTCTCCGTTATTTATAGAATTCGGGCAAATCCGGCATAAATGCGTCCACTCGACGGGTCGACCGTTACTTCATCTCCATCGGCGAATACCCGAGTTGCGTTCGCTACGCCCACCACAACAGGAATACCAAGATTTAGCCCCACTACCGCGGCATGGGACGTCAGGCCACCCTCTTCGACTACCAATGCGCTTGCTTTCTCAATCAGCGACATCATATCACGGTCCGTCGCCCTGGCAACTACGATATAATTTGAGCCGTCCTCAGGTGGAATCTCATTTCCGTCCTTCACTTTCAATACCCTGCCGGTGGCAGTATTATGGCCGATGCCCTGCCCGCGCGCCACGACGTCACCTACAATATGCACTTTCAGCAGGTTGGTGGTTCCCGGTTCGCGCACCGGTACACCGGCTGTAATAATCACCAGGTCTCCGCGTTTCACAACACCGGAGAGGACGGCGGTGCGGACGGAAATGTCGAGCATTTCATCCGTGCTCTCCGTCGCTTCACTGTGCAGCGAGATTACGCCCCATACAAGCGCCAGCTTGCGGCAAACGCGCGGATGCGGCGTAACAGCGATAATCGGCGCTTTCGGGCGGAATTTCGATACCATGCGCGCCGTATGACCGCTTTCCGTAGCGGTAATAATGGCACGTGCATCCAAATCAAAGGCCACATTCGCCACAGCCTGGCTGAGCGCATCCGGGATGGCCGTCTGTTTAACGACGGAATTCGTATGCAGAATTTCACGATATGCAAGCGCACTCTCTGTCCGTTCAGCAATTCGATTCATCGTTCTTACGGCTTCCACAGGGTATTTCCCGGCTGCCGTCTCGCCGGACAACATAATCGCATCCGAGCCGTCAAAGATTGCATTTGCCACATCGCTCGCTTCAGCACGGGTCGGGCGCGGATTGCGCTGCATCGAATCAAGCATCTGCGTCGCAGTAATAACCGGCTTACCGGCCTCGTTGCAGCGGCGAATCAGCTCTTTCTGCACCAACGGCACTTCTTCAGCCGGAATTTCCACACCGAGATCACCACGCGCCACCATCAGTCCGTCAGAGACGGCCAATATATCCGCCGCATTCTTGACTCCCTCATGGTTTTCAATCTTGGAGATAATCTGAATATCCGCACCGTGGCGCTCTAAAATCTCACGGATTTCCAGCACGTCCTCCGGCTTTCGGACGAACGAAGCTGCGATAAAATCGATATCCTGCGCAATACCGAATTCAATGTCTCTCGCATCTTTCTCCGTAATGCCGGGAAGCCCGATTTGTACACCCGGTACATTAACCCCTTTTCTATCCTTCAATATGCCTCCATTACGGATGCGGCAATATATTTCTGTTCCCTCTACCTTTTCGACAGTCAATCCGATGAGACCGTCATCGATAAGAATGGTGCAACCTGGATAGACATCATTTGGAAGTCCTTCATACGTGATTGAGACACGTTTTGCATTTCCCTTGATTTCTTCCGTGGTCAGCACAATCGTCTCACCTTCTACAAGTTCCACGGATGCCTGCTCCAGCACGCCTGTGCGAATTTCTGGTCCCTTCGTATCGAGCAGAATCGCCACGTTTTTGTTAAGTTCCGATGCCGCCTGACGAATCGCCGCAATCCGGGCGCCGTGCTCTTCGTGTGAGCCGTGGGAAAAATTCAAGCGGGCTACGTTCATTCCCGCCTCCATTAACGCTTTCAGCGTTTCAATCGACTCGCTTGCAGGACCAATAGTACATACAATCTTCGTTTTTCGCATCGTTTGCTGACCTCCTAGATAGATTCTGTGAGAGCTGCATACCGTCCTATCGATTTGTATTTTTCATAGCGGTCGGCCACCAGTTCTTCCCGGCTCATGTCCGTGAGTTCTGCGAGATGGCCTTTGATCGCGTCACGCAAAGAAGCCGCTGTTTGCGCGAGATGACGATGAGCACCCCCCATAGGCTCAGGTATGATTTCATCCACAACGCCCAATTCGTATAAATCACGGGCTGTAATTTTCATCGTCTCCGCCGCACGCTGCGCCTGGCTTGCATCTTTCCACAGGAGCGCCGCCGCCCCTTCCGGAGAAATAACGGAATAGAAGGCGTTCTCCAGCATCAACAGCCGATTTCCGACACCAAGTGCCAGCGCACCGCCACTGCCGCCCTCACCAGTCACGATACAAATAATCGGCACTCCAAATGATGCCATCTCACGCAGATTGCGGGCGATTGCCTCGCTTTGTCCGCGCTCTTCCGCCGCTTTGCCCGGATACGCACCCGGCGTGTTGATAAAACAAATGATCGGCCGATTGAACTTGTCCGCCTGCTGCATAAGGCGCAGCGCTTTACGGTAGCCTTCCGGGTGGGGCATGCCGAAGTTACGTGCAATATTTTCTTTTGTATCGCGGCCTTTCTGATGTCCCATTACGGTGACAGGACGACCATTGAATTTGGCGATACCGGCAACAATCGCCGCGTCGTCTCCGTACAGGCGGTCTCCGTGCAATTCGATAAAATCGGTAAACAGCTCGTTTATCAAATCGAGCGTTGTCGGACGTTCCGGATGCCGCGCCAGTTGCACCCGCTGCCACGGAGTCAAGTTTCCGTATATCTCCTGGGCCAGTGATTTTGCCCTCGCTTCCAATTTTACAATCTCATCGGTAAAATCTATATCTTTTTCTTCCGTAAATTTGCGCAGCTCCTCGATTTTCGCATTCAGTTCCAGGAGCGGCTTCTCAAATGGTAATTCTCCGGCCATTAGTTTGCCCTCCTTACTGTATGCATGTCAAGAATTTTCGCGAGCGTGTCGCGCAATTCTTTACGGGGTATAACTTTATCAAGCTGCCCTTTTTTCAACAGGAATTCGGCTGTCTGAAAATCCTCCGGCAACTCCTGGCGAATGGTCTGTTCGATAATGCGCCTTCCCGCAAAACCGATAAGCGCTCCCGGCTCGGCAAAATTATAGTCGCCGAGCGAAGCAAAGCTCGCCGATACGCCACCGGTTGTCGGGTTGGTCATCACGGAGATATAAAGTCCGCCGGCGGCGCTCAGTTTGGCCAGCGCCGCACTTGTTTTCGCCATCTGCATTAAACTGAGTACGCCTTCCTGCATGCGTGCGCCTCCAGACGCTGAAAACAGGATAAACGGATACTGCTTTTCAATGGCCTGTTCGATAGCGCGGGCAATCTTCTCCCCGACGACCGACCCCATGCTTCCCATCCGGAAACGCGAGTCCATCACGGCGATGACGGCCGGATATCCTTTAATGGTTCCTTCACCCGTAACCACCGCTTCGGATAGTCCGGATTTCTCCATATCCTTCTCCAGTTTCGGCATATAATCAGGAAAATTGAGCGGATCTGCAGACAGAAGCCCGCTGTCGTATTCAAAGAAATGGCCTTCATCCACCAGCATGGCAATCCGCTCAAACGCGGTCATAGGAAAATGGTGGCCGCATCCCTGGCATACTTTCAAGTTTTTCTCAAGTTCTTTCGCATAGGCAATCGTTCCACATTTGGGACACTTCGTCATCAACCCTTCCGGCACTTCTTTTGCCATTGGTTTGTCTTCTTGGACTTGTCCCGTCTGTACCGTCGCGTAGCGACGTTTTTTATAAAAAATGTCTTTTAACAACACGATACACCTCTCTTCAGGCATCAATGAAGAATTGCGCTCAATACTTCCTGCACTTCCCGTACTTCTCCGGCAGGAACAAGAATTTCATACTGCCTGGATACACCGGACTGGCGAATTTTCACGAGGAATCCTTCGGCTGTAAGCTTATCCTGAATTCGTTCCGCAATCTTTGCGCTATGGGCAATGTAGATGACCGTCCACATTCCGGCTCATCCTCCTTACCAAATATATGTTGCCTATCACCATTCTAAACCTTTTTTGCAGAATTTGCCTTACTTATCACTCCCATGCGGAGAAAGGTTATAAGATGCTATTTTCCAGATGAATGCTCATGCGGTGTACAGCCTCATCTTCATCGCCCCGCCGAATCGCCTCAAGAATCGCCCGGTGTTCCTTGAATCCTTCTTCCGCTCTCCCTTCTCTGGAAAGAGAGCTCTCTCGGACGGTTTTACTGTATTCAATGAGCGGAACCCACATCCGGTGCAGCACCGAATTGCGGCTGGACCTACAAATGGCCCGATGGAACAAATAATCTTCTTCCGTCGGCACTTTTCCTTCCCGAATCCGCTCTTCTCCCTGTTGAATGATGCGCTCCATCTCGGCGAAATGTTTCTCACCTGCCCGCTTGCATGCCAGGCGTACGGCATCAATCTCCAGGATTTTCCTCATCTCTACCAGATCATTTCTTGTTTTGTAATCTTTTAAAATGTACGCTCCGAGTAGATTAATGAGCTGATTGTGTCGATAATGCTGAATAAACGTCCCCTCACCGCGGCGCGTTGTAATCAATCCGAGCAGCTCCAGCGCCCGCAGCGCCTCCCGTACGGAAG
>NZ_DFMZ01000051.1:19694-19919 GCF_002375825.1 Aneurinibacillus sp. UBA3580 | reverse complement strand
AAGAGCGACCCACCTGCAACCTCTCGGACAACTCGCGTTCGGAAGGCAGCTTATCCCCCGGCTTTAATCCATCTTCCTTGATGATTCGGTTAATCTCCAGCAGTATCTCCTGATAAACTTTGCGCTGTTCAGGCAAATTTGACACGGCCCTCACCTTGCTTGCTCTTTTTTATTTGTTCTCGCCAAAAAAAGGAGGAATCACTCCTCCTTTTTCTGTGAAAATCA
>NZ_DFMZ01000051.1:11649-19587 GCF_002375825.1 Aneurinibacillus sp. UBA3580 | reverse complement strand
TTTCTGTGAAAATCACGAAGAAACAAGGAGAGAAAGAGGAAAGGAGATCCAGGGAAGAAAAAGGCCTTCGCCTTTTTCCACATTGAAATCACCCTCTCGTTCTCTTCTCCTCAATTCCTCGTATTCCTCATTTCATGACAATCTTATACTTGTACAGCTGCCAGCATCGCTACTTTGATTTGTTCCGGGTCGATTTCCCGGCGCGCTACGCCCGTCTCCATTGCGGCTTTCGCAACCGATGCGGCCACATGCGGAGCTACTCTTGAGTCGAACGGCGAAGGAATGATGTAATCCGGCGTCAGTTCATCATCGGTGATAAGCTCCGCAATCGCCTTTACCGCCGCAAGCTTCATCGCTTCATTAATATCGGTGGCCATTACTTCGAGTGCGCCACGGAAAATTCCCGGGAATGCCAGCACGTTATTGACTTGATTCGGAAAATCGGAGCGCCCGGTACCAATAACTGCCGCGCCCGCTTCTTTGGCGGCTTCCGGCATAATTTCCGGAATCGGGTTAGCCATAGCGAAAATGATCGGATTGTCGTTCATCGACTGCACCATCTCCGGCGTCAGGGAGCCTGCGACCGATACGCCGATGAAGACGTCCGCGCCTTTCAGCACGTCCCCGAGTGTGCCTTCCGCTTTACGCTGGTTGGTTATGCGCGCGATTTCCTCTTTAATCGGATTCATCCCGAACGGACGGCCTTCATAGATGGCCCCTTTCGAATCGCACATAATCACTTCTTTTACGCCCATGAAAAGCAGCAACTTAATAATGGCGATACCCGCTGCACCCGCACCGTTTGCTACTACAGAGATGTCTTCCATCTTCTTACCGACAATTTTCAACGCGTTCAAAAGACCGGCTGCCGTGACAATAGCAGTGCCGTGTTGATCATCGTGAAACACCGGAATGGATAGTTCTTTCTTTAATCGTTCTTCAATCTCAAAGCAATTCGGGGCCGCAATATCCTCTAGATTAATGCCGCCAAACGTCGGCTCCAGATATTTAACCGTCTTAATAATTTCTTCTGGGTCCTGCGTGTTCAGGCAGATAGGAAACGCGTCTACGCCTGCAAACGATTTAAAGAGAACCGCTTTTCCTTCCATAACCGGAAGCGCCCCTTCAGGCCCGATGTTGCCTAACCCTAATACAGCTGAGCCGTCAGAAACAACGGCAACCATGTTGCCCTTCGCTGTATAGTCGTATACCTTCTGACGGTTGTCAAAAATATCTTTACATGGCTCCGCTACCCCGGGAGAATATGCAAGGCTTAAATCGTCCGCATTGTTTAAAGCGACTTTGGATTCTACCTGAATCTTTCCCCGGTTTTCTCTGTGCAGCTTTAATGCTTTTTCACGCATGTTTGGCACCTTTCTAACAACTCCTTCTCTCTTCAACCCCGAATTTTTAAGTGGTCTGACCACTTCCTTTATTATTCTCTCATTATATCAAAAGCGGCCAATCTGTAAACCTGATTGAAGCCGCTTTTGGTCGTTTTTCCCTATAAAATTATTGTTTTTTGATGATAACCAGGCCATCTCCAATAATTTTCTCAATTTTCCTAACTATTTCATTTGTTGCGCATATGTTATATTCTTGGGCCAGTTGAACGGACTGACGCTTTGCGGCGTAGTAAAGAATTACAGGACTCTCTCCGGCCTCTTCACGAAGAACCTGCTGCAAATTTTGCAGGCGTGATATGTCCTCTTCTATCGCCGGTTCGATTTTGATGAACACCGTTGGGGGTTTTTCCTGCTGTACAGATGTCTGCCGTATCTCCTCCAGCTCTTGGATACGGTCAGCAATACACTTTATCTCGTCATCCTGATAATTGGCTTTGCCTTCGACCGCAACCAGCTTTCCCTTCACAAGCAGCTCTGCGACGCGCTGATAAACACCCGGGAAGACGACGACTTCTACACGCGAAGTCTGATCTTCAAGTTGAACGAAAGCCATCGGCTGTCCGTGACGGGTCGAGATGCTGCGCACCCCTACCACCATACCTGCAAGACGTACCGGTTGCCTATCTTTCTTCTCACGCAGACGGGACAGCGGTAAAAAAGAAAATCTGCGGCACACATCCTGATAATCATCGAGCGGATGTCCGGACAAATATAGCCCAATCAACTCTTTCTCTTGAAGCAACTTCTCTTTCTGGCCGAAATCCGGAATATCATCCGGCACGGCCGGCGCCTCTTCTTCGGTCGATTCTCCCTCCAGAAGAAAGTCGATCTGCTCTCCCTCCGCACGACGGCGTGAGCGCTGCGCCCATTCCAGCGTCTTATCAAGCACCGCCAAAAGCGCCGCACGATTACCGGTCAGGCTATCCATAGCTCCGCTTTTGATGAGTGCTTCTATTACACGGCGGTTGCAAACCCGCTGATCAATCCGCAGACAAAAGTCCGGAAGGCCGGTAAACGGTCTTTTCTTCCGCTCTTCCAGAATACGGCGAATCGCCTGAACGCCCACATTTTTAATAGCCGCCAGCCCGAAGCGAATCTTTCCCTCTTCCACTACAAAATTGATCCCACTCTGATTAATATCCGGTCCGAGAACTGGAATGGAACGGCGCTTGCACTCCTCCACATATTCGGCTACCTTTTCCGCGCTTCCCTGCGCCATCGTCAACAACGCCGCCAAAAATGAAACCGGATGATTCGTTTTTAAGTAAGCCATATGATAGGCAATCATAGCGTATGCAGCGCTGTGACTGCGGTTAAATCCATAATCGGCAAACCGGACAATCATGTCGTACAACTGGTGTGCCAGCGCCTCCTCATAGCCCTGCTTTAACGCTCCGGCAACGAATTTCTCCCGCTGCTCCTGCAAGAGCTCACGCTTTTTCTTGGATACGGCGCGGCGCAGAATGTCTGCCTCACCAAGCGTAAAGCCCGCCACCGCCGAAGCAATCTGCATAATCTGTTCTTGATATAGAATAAATCCGTACGTATCTTTTAAAATCGGCTCAAGTACCGGGTGCAGGTACGTCACCTGCTTCTTGCCGTGCTTGGCCGCCGCGAAATCAGGAATAAACTCCATCGGACCCGGCCTAAACAGCGCCAATACTGCGACGATGTCTTCGAATGTCGACGGCTTGACCTCCCGAAGTACATGGCGCATCCCCGGAGACTCCAGTTGAAATATCCCCGCCGTATCCGCGTCAGAAAGCAGGCGATACGTACGCTCATCATCGAGCGCAAGAGTGTTCAAATCAAGCGCAATACCTTCCTGCTCTTGCACAAGGCGAACCGTTTGTTCAAGCAAAGTCAGATTCTTTAGGCCGAGAAAGTCCATTTTAAGCAGACCGACTTCCTCGAGTGCTTCCATTGCATACTGCGTGAGCGCATGTCCGTCATGTCCTTGCTGCAGCGGTACGTATTCGGTAAGCGGATTACGCGAGATGACCACTCCGGCCGCATGCGTAGACGCATGGCGAGGCAGTCCTTCTACGGCACGCGCCAGTTCCATTAATTCTTGCGCCTGTGAACTTTCTTCCACAGCCTGACGAAGCGCCCGACTTTTCGCAAGTGCGCGCTCTAACGTAATACCAAGTTCGGCCGGAATCATCCTGGCAATCCGGTCTACGGTTGAAAGCGGTATGGCAAGTGCCCGCCCGACGTCCCGCACTGCCGCTCGCGCCGCCATCGTTCCGAATGTAATAATCTGGGCTACACGGTCAGCACCATATTTGTGTACGACATAGTCAATCACTTCGTCGCGCCGTTCGTAACTAAAGTCCACATCGATATCCGGCATGCTAATGCGCTCAGGATTCAAGAAACGCTCGAACAACAGCTTGTATTTTACAGGATCAATGTTTGTAATCTGGAGAACGTAAGCGACCAGACTGCCGGCAGCCGAGCCCCGGCCCGGACCCACGGCGATTCCCCTTTCACGAGCGTAACGGATAAAATCCCATACAATTAAGAAGTAATCGGCAAATCCCATGCGTGAGATGACATCCAATTCATAATCGAGTCGCTCACGCACCGCGCTATCCGCTTGCTTCCCATAGCGGAGCACAAGGCCTTCCTCGCATATCATACGCAAGTATCCGTCAGCGGTTTGCCCTTCCGGAACCGGAAATCTTGGAAGAATCGATTCGCCAAGGGGGAGTTCTACATTGCACCTTTGTGCAATGTGTACCGTATTCTCAAGTGCTTCAGGGAGAAAGATAAACAACTCGCTCATTTCTTCCGGACTCTTCAGATAATATTCCCGGGTTGGATACACCGTCCGATCCGTATCTTCTACAGTCTTGCCTTCCCCAATCGCAAGCAGGACATCAAACACCGGTGCATCACTCTCACGCAAGTAGCGAACAGCGTTGGTCGCTACAAGCGGAATGCCCGTCATGCGGCTCACATCATTTGTCCGTTGGTTTATAATCTTCTGCTCTTCCTGTAGATGATCCTGAATCTCCAGGAAAAAATTCCGCTCACCAAACAAATCCGCATACTCTCTGGCAACTACCACGGCTTTTTCTATCTGTCCCTCATACAGCAGGGTACCGATTTCTCCGTTCTGTGCTCCGCTCAGTGCGATGATGCCTGCCGTATGGCCTTTAAGCCTATCTTTGGCAAGAAGCGGACGATGCCGGCCTTCTAGATGGGCCTGTGACAGCAGCCACATCATATTGCGATATCCTTCCATGTCCTCGGCCAGCAGCACAAGTGAATATCCCTTCTCATCCCGGCTCCACTCACCCCCGTCAGGCCTGTCCGCCACCTGCAACTGTACGCCAAGAATCGGTTTGACCCCTTCCTCCCGGCATGCTTTGTAGAATGGGATTATACCGTACATTGCTGACGAGTCGGTAATAGCCAGAGCATCCATACCCAGTTCTTTAGCTCGCCGCACCAACGGACGGATGCGCGCCGCACTCTCAAGCAGACTGTATTCGCTATGTACGTGCAAATGCACAAAAGATGACGTATTCATCTTCTTCCTCCTGTTCGCTTCTCAGACTTTACCCGTTTATTCTTCTTTCTCTATTATACCGTCCGACGCAATATAAGAACATACATTCCTATATTCATATTTACTGCCTGTCTCCCATACATATGTACACAGAACAGTTTTGAATGGAAGAAGGTGTGGATATGAACAAAATACTGCTGGAATATTTGATAACGAAAATGACAGCTTACTTCTTCGTCGCGTTCGGTATTGTACTCGGCGGAGCCATCCTGGGCGGCATGGCGGCGCTTCTCACCCGGCAGCCGCCATTTCATGTTATGTACGAATTGGCTATTAAATTAAAAATCTGGGGGATGATCGGGGCACTCGGCGGCACATTCGATTCCTTTATGCAGATTGAGCGAATCTTTGCAGACGGAAACATGTCGCCGGTCATTAAACAAATTATTTTCATCGTCAGCGCGTTTGTTGGCGCCGATACAGGCACGCGCTTGATTCACTGGCTGGTTCATGGTGAGATCAGATGAGAGTACCGTCCAGCGCCTATTGGCGGCGCTCTATCCGATTCATTCTATTATTTGTACTGGGTCTTATCATAGGCATGTGTGTCCTCTTGCTCATCATAGGGGATGAAGTGGACAGACTGCATCTGAGAATTCGTGAGCTGGAGGCTCAAAATGTAAAATATGTAAAAGAAATTACGGAATATAAAGAATGGGAGAATAACTTGATTCAAAAAGAAAAAAAGGTGATAAAGGACATTGAGATCCATCTGCAAGTCCAGGATGGATTTATAGAGACAGAGCTTAAAAAAAAGCTTGAGCAGGACTTATATTTCTTAAAAGGAAAACCATTGAAGTACGTGGCAGGATTTCATGAGGGCATCATCATGATGATAGCGGAAAAGAAGTACATGATCGAGAACCGGGCGTATTCTCTTTCTCTGTCTACACTGGTTGTCTCCCCTTCCCTGCATCTCTACGTTCGTGTCGAAGAGCAGCGATAATCTCTCGTCTCTCGCAAGCGAGTGCAAAATTTAGTAAAATATAGAACGCTATATTAAAGAAGAAAATTTCGATGTTTATTGTAGATAAAACATCGATGGACTCCTGGTTTATCCCAGCAGATAAACCAGCGAATCAATAATACGCATATATAACACAAAGCGATTTCCTTCCGATAGATCAACGGACCGAGGACAGTCGCTTTTTTATTGTGCTTTTTGCTCATGGATGCGAAAATAAAAAAGAAAATCGCAGCGAAGGGAGTTCCCACATTGACAGCCATTTTTACCATTATCATCATTTTATCGGCGACGTTCGCACTCTACTACGCCATCACATGGCGCAGCCAGCCGGGTGTAATCGCTCGGATTTACCAGGCGCGCATGAATATCGGCATGGGCATTTTTCTGCTCGGAGTTGGGTTCAACCAGCTTACGTTCGAACATGTGGATACAATTCGTCTGGTCATCGGTATTGTCTTTCTGCTGATCGGCGGAGTCAACCTGGTGCTCGGCATCCGCAATCTGAGATACTTTACAAAAATCAAGAAAGAACAGAGCGAAAAAAAATAAAGCGGGAGTATGCACTTCCGCTTTTCCCGCTTTTCCCGCTTTTATCGCTCGATAACCTGCGCAGTCATCATCGCCTTGGATACCATCGTCCCCTGATGGTACACTTCCACTTCCACTTTTCCGAACTTCCGGCTTACTTCGAGCACACGCGGCCTGATTTCAATCGTGCTCTCAATCTGTACCGGCTTTAAGAAATACACCGTAATATTCTCGGGAACCATATCGCCTTTCTTATACTGGCGAAGCGCCCGGCTTCCTGATTCGGAAACAAGTGTGGTTAATACCCCGCTTGAGATGTTGCCCAGATGATTGGTCATCTGCGGTGTAACCTCACCGCGAAAATAGATGCCGCCTTCCCCTTTTTCCTCATGGAAACGGCTCATAATCTGGTTGGTATACGTCTCGCCCATCTGCGGCTGCTTCTGAATATACTGAAGCGCTTTCAGTACATCCTGGCGCGTAATTACGCCCAGCAGGCGACGATGGTTGTCCACGACCGGCAGCATCTCGATGCCTTCCCATACCATCATGTGGGCAGCCGATGCAACCGATACGCGAGCCATTACCGTAATCGGATTTCTGGTCATCACTTTCTCCACCGGAACGTCATATTCGTGACCGACGATGTCCTTCGTCGTCACTACACCCATTACCTTCATATTTTCGTCCACGACCGGAAAACGTCCATGCCCAATCGCTTCCACAAAACGGTGCCAATCCCGTACCGTATGATGGATATTCAAATAGTATGAATCCTTCAACGGAATAAGGATATCTTCGACCATCATGATTTCTTTCTTAATTAAGCGGTCATCGATTGCACGGTTAATGAGCGTCGCGACCGTGAATGAATCGTAGCTACTTGAGATAATCGGCAACTGCAGCTCATCGGCCAGCTTCTTCACTTCTTCGCTCGTATCAAAACCTCCGGTAATCAATACTGCAGCGCCATGCTGCAGCGATAGCTTATGGGCCTGGTAGCGGTTCCCGACAATCAGCAGACTGCCTGCTTCTACATAACGCATCATCGCCTCAAGCTTCATTGCACCGATAACAAATTTATTGAGCGTCTTATATAACCCTTCACGTCCACCGAGCACATGACCGTCTACAATATTCACTACTTCAGCAAATGTGAGCTTCTCGATATTCTGTTTTTTCTTCTTCTCAATTCGTACCGTACCGACCCGCTCAATCGTGCTGACTAATCCTTGTGCTTCCGCATCCTTAATCGCCCGATATGCCGTTCCTTCGCTAACCTCCAGCTCCTTCGCCACCTGGCGCACCGAAATTTTGCTACCGACTTCCAGCTCCTCGATATGCTGCAAAATCTGTTCGTGTTTCGTTGCCATAGACTCACCTTTTTCTGTGAAAATCGTGAGGAAAGGAGGAGAAGAGTGAGGAAAAAAGAGCTAAGGAAGAAAAAGGCGTTCGCCTTT
>NZ_DFMZ01000051.1:10951-11522 GCF_002375825.1 Aneurinibacillus sp. UBA3580 | reverse complement strand
CTCATTCTCTTCTCTCTTTTCCTTCGTACCTCAAAAGTCAGCCGCTCTTCTCCGCATTTTCATGCCGGGGTTGCGGCTGAAAAGCCATACTGGTGTTCTGTATCAACTGTATTACCTATATTATACTTCTTTATTATAACAATCACAAACAGAAAGTAAGCCACCTTAATCCGGCGGCTTATTCTGTACTCATTCATAATCAAACTGTGTTCTCTTTTTTGCCTGCTCCCGTTGTGGTGCAACAAGCGAAGAAACTGTGTCCTGTCCCTCCCTCTCTCTAATAATTTGATAGAGGTGGACTCCGATGATGAGAAGCGCAAATCCGATCCATATAGCACTGAACACAACCGCTTCATTCTTTTCCGCAAGAAAAGGCAGCCGTGGAAGCCCATAGAGCACAAGCAGAAACGCAAAAATAAGATAGCCGATACTACGGAAAGGATGACCCATGGTATTCTCTCCTTTTCTGTGAAAATCAGGAGAAAAGAAAGAGGAGAAGAAGAAATAAGATCCAGAGAAGAAAAAGGCGTCTGCCTTTTTCTACATTAAAATCATTGTCTCGTTCTCTTCT
>NZ_DFMZ01000051.1:7822-10829 GCF_002375825.1 Aneurinibacillus sp. UBA3580 | reverse complement strand
CGTACCGCAAAAGTCAGCCGCCCTTCCCATGATCTTCATGTCAGGATTGCGGCTGAGACGCCATGGTGGTTTTCTGTGAAAATCGTGAGGAAAGAAGGAGAGAAAAAATTGTTTGACTATAGTAGCCGCCCGAACACGAATGTAAAAATGATGCGAAGCGCGAAATACAGCAGCACGGCGCCGAGCAGACGATCAAACCAGACGCGGTATCGTTCGTAAAACTTTCTGAATCTAGCAGAAGAAACCAGGAAGGAAAGCGTGACAAACCAGAGGGCGACAGCGACGATGATTTCGATCCCGTAAATCCAGCGCACCGCAGACGAGGTATCCGGCGTTAAAAACTGCGAAAACACGCTGAGAAAAAACAGCGCGGCCTTCGGGTTTAACACGTTGCACAAAAAGCCATCCCGAAATCCCTGCAGCGTTCGTTTTTTTTCTGCCAGCGTCCCGGCGGTAAAAGTCTCACCGCCGGAGGCAGCGGTCAGCGCTCCAAATCCGAGCCAGAGCAGGTACAAGGCTCCGGCCAGCTGAATCGCATAAAACAGCCCGGCAGATTGCTGCAGGAGAAAAGCAAATCCCATCACCGTATAAGCGATATGGACAATCAAGGCGCACGCGATGCCGATAGCGGTGGCCACACCCACCCGCACACCGAAGTTCAGGCTGTTTTTCATGACGACAAAAAAGTCGGGTCCCGGAGAAATGCCCGCCAAAATCCCGACGAGAAAAACCTCGACAAACATGTTTTCCGCCCCTTTTCCAAAATGAAAGATTAGGTAACACCCCAGTCGTACGACTGTTTATTGATTTTCAGCAGAATGGAAGAGTCTGTTTCCACAATGCCCTCAATCCGGCTCAATTCCTGCGTGAGGATTCGATAGAAGTCTTCTGTAGAGAACGTAATAATCTCAATAAAAAGATCGAACGAGCCAGTAGAGACGGCAACGAACCGTATCTCCGGAATTTGCACGAGCTGAGCGATGATATCCTGCAGTTTGTTCATCTTCACTTTTAGTCCAAGCATAGCGACGGTTGACATACCGGTTTTGAAAGGATCGACGACGCCGACGACTTTCAGTATGCCATGCTCCATCAGCCGCTGCACCCGGTTGCGCACCGTCCCGACCGTCACGCTCAGTTCTTCCGCGATTTCTGTATAGGATTTTCGTCCGTCTTTCTGCAGAAAGCGAATCACGGCTTTGTCGATCTCATCGAGATTGTGGCCGCTCGTTTCCATACAATTCCTCCCTGTCCGTTTTTTTTATCGTATATTGAATTTTTTTTAAAATCAATACATTTTTATTTAAAAAAATAAAATTTAAATAGTTTATTCTATAAAAAATACAATTTGAAGAGTTTGTGAAAAAATAAAAAAACACTTCTCCCATAGAGAAGTGCGGCGGCACCCCCAGCCCCGTGAACTTTTATGAGTTTGAAGAAGATGGATTTATTGCAATACATTTCGGATCGCTTGGCTCCTTGCTTTTTAATAAAAAGATTTGTGGAAAAATTAAAACATAAGCATTTATGTTGTCAGAAATCCTTTAGTGTGGTATAACTTCATCTGTCTATCATGCTAAAGGAGGAAATAGAGTTGTTTAACGCAGTTGTTGTGTCTGTGTTTGTCATTGTGGTCCTCTCCCTGTTGCGGACGAACGTGATTTTCGCGCTGATTGCCGCAGCGGTGACGGCCGGACTGCTCGCGGGACTGTCGCTGACTGAGACGGTCTCCACGATGATTGAGGGAATGAGCGGGCAGATGGAAACGGCTCTTAGCTACGTGCTGCTGGGGATGTTTGCCGTCATGATTGCCCGTTCCGATATAACGTCCATCCTGGTGAAAAAGCTGATACGCGTTCTGGGAGGCAAGAGGGGAGTTTTGCTTGTTACGATCGCGTTCGTCGCGAGTTGGTCGCAGAATATCATTCCTGTGCATATTGCATTCATTCCGATTTTAATTCCACCGCTTTTACACCTGTTTAACCGGCTGAAGATCGACCGGCGTGCGGTAGCAAGCGCGCTTACGTTTGGCCTGCAGGCGCCTTACATTATGATTCCTGCCGGGTTCGGGCTGATTTATCACGGCATTGTGGCCGAGGAGATGAAGAAAAGCGGCATGCCTATTGACGTATCGTTATTCCCGAAAGCGATGCTGATCCCTGGAATCGGGATGGTGGTTGGCCTGTTTATTGCCCTTTTCCTTACGTATCGTAAAGAGAGAACGTATATTGATAAAGAAAATATACTTGCGCCATCAATCAATGAAGCAGAAACAACCACGTTCACCGGGAGGCATTTGCTGACGCTGGTGGCAATTGCGTCCGCGCTCGGTGTGCAACTGTGGACTGAATCACTGGTGCTCGGCACGCTGACCGGGATTCTGCTGATGTTTGTGTTTCGTGTCGTCCGGTGGAACGAAGGGGATGATGTGGTACAGCGTGGCGTGGCGATGATGGGTTTTATCGCGTTCGTTATGCTGCTTGCCTCCGGGTATGCCTCGGTGCTTCAGGAAACCGGCGCGGTGAAGGAACTGGTGTCCGCAAGCGGGGAAGCGCTAAAAAGTAGCCAATTGCTTGCGGCGGCACTCATGTTGCTGGTCGGCCTACTGATTACGATGGGGATCGGGTCGTCGTTCGGTACCGTGCCGATTATTGCCGCCATTTATGTGCCCCTTTGTGCTGAGTTAGGCTTTTCATTGCTGGCAACCGCGTCGCTTATCGGAACGGCGGGGGCACTCGGTGATGCGGGCTCACCTGCTTCAGACAGTACGCTGGGGCCGACCTCTGGCTTAAACGCCGACGGTCAGCACCATCATATCTGGGATACATGTGTCCCTACGTTTTTGCATTATAACATTCCGCTGTTTGTGTTCGGATTGATTGCAGCCATGGTATTATAGAAAACAACCATGGCGTTGCAGCCGCAACCCCGACATGAAAATCATGGGAAGGGTGGCTGACTTATGGGGTATGAAGGAAAAGAGAAGAAAGAATGAGGAGAGGATTTT
>NZ_DFMZ01000051.1:4663-7747 GCF_002375825.1 Aneurinibacillus sp. UBA3580 | reverse complement strand
GAAGGAAAAGAGAAGAAAGAATGAGGAGAGGATTTTAATGGTGAAAAAGGCGACCGCCTTTTTCTTCCCCGGATCTTATTTCCTCTTTCTCTCCTTCTTTTCTCATGATTTTCATAGAAAAAACGTCGGTTTTCCGCTGGGCGGAAGCCGGCGTTTTCTTTCTATATTTTCACTATTGTTATAAGGTTAATTGATTTGCATAGTCAAACTTGATTATAATAGAGATAACTAGCAGAAAAAAGGGGACGACAAACATGGATGAACGGGCGCTGCTGCTGCTGGGCTTATTGAAGAATCAAAGCCAGCACGGCTATCAGATTAATGAGTTTATTGAGCGGAACCTAGGGAACATTATGGATTTGAAAAAGGCGACCGCCTACGCGATTCTCAGTCGTCTTCATGAAGCGGGCTATGTCACGCTTCATATGGAGCAGGACGAGAACCGGCCGCCGCGCAAAGTGTATTCGATTACGAAAGAAGGAGAAGCGCAGTTCTATCACCTGCTGCAGGCGAACCTTTCGCAGCTTGAACAGGTGGCGCTGCCAGGAGATATCGGTTTGATGTTTCTCAATTATCTTTCACCCGATGAAGCGGTGCGCTGTCTTACGACTCGGCTTGAGAACCTGGAGGAGCAGTTGCAGGTGTACGAAAGAGCAACGGAGCATGCGAATAATCCAGGCGTGGATTTGGCGATTGACCGGCGCCTTCACCTGATGAGAAGCGACCGGGAATGGCTGCGGGAGACGATCGCTACACTCAAAGCCAGATTTGAAGAAAAAAGTAAAGATTGAAAATAAAGAAGCCCGGGAAAGAGCAGTGTTGGCTGCTTTCAGGGCTTTTTGGTTTAGTGTGGGGGCGGACGAGACATCCGCCCCACGATAAAGTACAAGACCGACAGAAACGGCGGAAAGTACGAAGGTAATCGTCAGCAAAATAATGAACATTAAACGAAACAATTGCCTTCTATTCATGCTGTTTATTCGTACGATGCTTCAAAAATGCTTAGTACTTCGTCGGCCGTAATGTTGTGTGTGCCGACGAGCGTATCCGTACCATTGCCGCCCACACGGATCGTTTCATCCGCCATTAAGCGCAAATCTTCACGTTTGATGCCGACGTTCTGTAGCGTGTCATAGACGCCGATTTCTTTATACCAGTCAACGAGCGCATTAATGCCGGCTTTCGCCGCAAGTATGTCGTTATCTTCGGTGACGCGGAAAACGTTGCGGGCCAGTCGGGCCAGCCGGTGCGGGCGGTCCTTAAGCACGATTTGTTCGAGATATGCAGGCGTGATAATCGCAAGGCCGCGGCCATGCGAGATGTCATAATGCGCCGACAGCGTATGCTCCATGGCATGCACCGGAAACGCGCCGCCCCGTCCGGCATTCGCAATGCCGATAAGCGCCAGCGTACTCGTCCACAGAAGGTGTGAACGTGCTTCGTAGTTTTCCGGCTCGTCGAGCGCTTTTTTCGTATAGATAAGCACATTGCGCATCAGTCCTTCCGTCAGCTCATCCTGGACGTTGGCATGTTCATCGCCTGTCATATAGCCTTCATACAGGTGGGTGAACATGTCTGCCGCCCCGTCTGCGGTATAATTGGCCGGGACGGTGTACGTCAGCTCCGGGTCGAGAATGGCCGCTTTTGGAAACAGGGCGGGTCCGGTGATGCCTGATTTTTCTTTTGTTTCCCAGTTTGTAATGACCGCACCGGAATTCGCTTCCGAGCCGGTTGCGGCCAGGGTAGGGATGGTGATAATCGGCAGCGCTTCTTTGATCGGCAGCAGCTCTTTCCATTTGCCTGCTTTACTGCCGCGGATGTATTCGTGAATCGGGCGGCCGGACAGGGCAACGGTGGCGATAGCCTTTGCCGCGTCCATGGCCGATCCACCGCCAAGGGCGAGAATCAGTTCGCAGTTTTCTTCGCGGGCGATACGGCCCGCTTCGTCAATCGTGGTGGCACGTGGGTTTGGCTCAATACGGTCAAACAGTACATAGCTTACGCCCGCCTTATCGAGCGAGGTGGTTACTTTGTCGAGTGAGCCGGTTTTCTTCGTGGAAGAACGCCCGGTTACCAGCAGCACTTTTTTCGCGTAAGACGCAACGATATCACCGGTTTTGTTGACTTCTCCTTGACCGAAGTGAATACGGGTGGGCATATTGAGTGTGAAATTTAGCAAGTTAACGTCCTCCTTTTTTGTGCGAATTTGTTAAGATAAGAATAATAGTACCTTTCTATGTTTGCCAACAATTTCATCGTCTCATACTTACTTTTTCATAGCAAGTTTTTTCCTCAATTCGGCCATTCTAATGATAAGAGGAGGGAAGTGCTGCATGAAATGGATTTATTGGGTCGCGTTGTTTAATACAAAGTTCCAGGCCAGTTGCCTTGTAAAACGGATAGAGGAAGACTGGTGGACGAAGGGCTACCAGAGTCCGCGTATCGTTGAGATTTTCCGTGTAAAAGACGGGCGCTATGGCGTTCGCTATATGTGGTGATACGTACGAAAAACAGGAACGAAGCATGAAGAATTCATGGACTTTTTCAAATAATAAAGCAATGCCGTGCAGACAACAGTATACTTAATATTGAGAAGGAAAACCTTCTCAATGCAAGAAAAGGAACGAAGGGGGCGAGGCGTCGTGTTATTCCTCTTCAGCTTTGCGAGCCAGGATGAGATGCTGCGGATTTGCAGGGAGTACGGCGGTAACACGGTCCCCCGCCTTTCTTCCGAGAAAGAGAAAGCGGCAGCGGCTACGTACGAGCGTCTGCTGGAACGTGATTTCAGCGTAAAATTGGAGCGGCTGGCGGAAGGTTAAGAAAGAACCGGTAACAGCATAATGGATCGAATCTGCACCGTGCGCGAAGCAAAGTCGTGCACGGTTTTTCATAGAGAGCAACTTTTTCGATGATGACGACCATGCGGAAGATTATGATATAATCTAATAGAAAGCGGGGAGAGGAAATGGAGCAAATATTAGAGCAGATTTTACTGGAGCTTCGTGAGCTGAAAGATGGGCAAAAACGCTTAGAACAAAGAATGGAACGTTTAGATCAAAGAATGGACGGCCTGGAACAGAGGAT
>NZ_DFMZ01000051.1:4048-4476 GCF_002375825.1 Aneurinibacillus sp. UBA3580 | reverse complement strand
GGCCTGGAACAGAGGATGGATGGTCTGGAACAGAGAATGGGTATCTTGGAAGAGGGACAGCAAGAAATCAAGGAAGGATTAGTGCGTGTCGAAGAAAGCCAGCCCAAAGACATTCTTGCTATGCTAGAGCGTATCGACCGAAGTTTGGAAAACAAGGGATTCGAGCTGTACGCGCTCAATAAGAGGGTGTTCAAAGTTGAAGCAGAAATCGAACGGTTAAGCAGACAGTGATGAAAAAGAGCAGGGCACCCCTGCTCTTTTTCACATACGCTCATTCACGGGGTATCCTTCTCGTATGAGCCTTTGTTCAATCCTTTCAATGTGAGCCTGATCATTGGTCTCCAACTCCACTTCCACTTCCGCCTGTCCTGGGACGATGCGAGGGCTAATGCGATGATGATGAATCGAAATCACATTGGCTCGCTCTT
>NZ_DFMZ01000051.1:0-3943 GCF_002375825.1 Aneurinibacillus sp. UBA3580 | reverse complement strand
CTCGCTCTTCCGCCAGCATGGTCAGCAGACGATTCAAATTGCCTGGCTTATCCTGCACAGTGGTCGTGATTCGCACATAGCGTCCCGACTCAATCAACCCGTGCTCAATAATACGCGACATAAACGTGATATCTACGTTGCCGCCGCTTAAAATGACGGCAATTTTTTTATTTGCGATCGGCATGCGGCGGTACAGCAGCGGTACGAGCGCCGAGGCGCCTGATCCTTCAACAAGCAATTTGCTTCTTTCAAGCAAATACAGCATCGTGTGCGAAATCTCAATATCTTCGGCAAGAAATATATCGTCTACGTACTTTTCCACTAGCCCATAGGTGAGAGAGCCGGGCTTCTTGACGGCGATGCCGTCCGCTATCGTTCCTGTGCTTGGAACCGTCACCAGCCGTTTTTCGTTAAGGGAAGCGCTCATGCTCGCACAGGCGGCCGCTTCCACACCGTAAACCTTGACATGAGGCGCAACCGCTTTCACACAAGCGGCGATCCCGGCAATCAGACCGCCGCCGCCGACCGGGCAGATAATCGCATCCACATCCGGAAGCTGCTCCAGCACTTCGAGTCCCAGTGTGCCCTGTCCCTCGATTACGCGCGGATCATCAAAAGGATGAAGAAACGTGGCACCGGTTTCTTTTTGAACTTGCAACGCCCTCTCAAGCGCTTCCTCGAACGACTGTCCGTGTAAGATTACGCGCGCACCATATCGCTGCGTAGCCTGTATCTTGGTGAGCGGCGCACCTTCCGGCATGACAATGATGCTCGGAATGCCGGCTTTTGTACTGCTAAATGCTACGCCCTGTGCGTGGTTGCCTGCCGAGGCGGCGACGACACCCCGCGCTTTCTCTTCTTCGCTTAAGGACGCGATTTTATTGTACGCTCCACGCACCTTAAATGAGCCGGTTTTTTGCAGATTCTCAAGCTTTAGGTACAGTTGGTTTCCGGCCAACTCACTGAAGGTGGTAGAGTAATCAAGCGGTGTATGGCGAATCACCGGTTTCAGCATTTCTCTGGCCCGGCGGATGCCTTCAATTGTAACCATATCGATACGTCCTTCCCCGTAAGAATAAGCTATAGCCTCATTGTACCTTCTTCTCTTTGTGAGGAGCAAACCGAATGCAGTATTTTTCATTTTACAGGCCGTGTTTAAACAGCTATACGCTGCCAGGAACGGTGAAACCATGCTTATGTATATCCTGTGAAAATTTTATTTTCGTGCTTATTTTTGGCATAATGAAGAAGAGAAAAGGGAAATACACATCAGGAGACCATCATTCACGAAAGGGGATTTGGAACGGAATGAACAACAAGACGCTTGAACAAGTCGCAGTTAATACCATCCGCATTCTTTCGATTGAAGCGATTGAAAAGGCGAAATCCGGCCATCCGGGCTTGCCCATGGGGGCGGCACCGATGGCCTATACTCTCTGGACGAAGTTTATGAACCACAACCCGGCTAATCCGGCCTGGGTAAACCGGGATCGGTTCGTATTGTCCGCAGGGCACGGTTCGATGCTTTTGTACAGCCTGCTTCACCTCACCGGGTATGATGTGTCGCTTGATGATTTGCAGAATTTTCGCCAGTGGGGCAGCCGCACGCCGGGCCATCCAGAATACGGGCATACGCCGGGGGTAGAGGCGACTACGGGACCGCTCGGGCAGGGCATCGGCATGGCGGTCGGCATGGCCATGGCAGAGCGCCATCTAGCTGCCGTATATAACCGTGACGGCTATGATGTTATTAACCATTATACGTATGCGCTGTGCGGCGATGGCGATTTGATGGAAGGCGTCGCGGCAGAAGCCATCTCGCTCGCCGGGCATTTGAAGCTCGGACGCCTGATCGTGCTTTACGATTCCAATGATATTAGCCTGGATGGTGAATTGGCTCATGCATTCTCCGAGAATGTAGCGAAGCGTTTTGAATCGTACGGCTGGCATGTGTTACGCGTTGACGAGGGCAATGACGTAGAGGCCATTTCGCAGGCGATTGTCGAGGCGCAGAAAGAGACGGAGCGGCCGACGCTGATTGAAGTGCGGACCATCATCGGATTCGGCAGCCCGAACAAAGGCGGCAAATCAGCCGCGCACGGCGCGCCGCTTGGTGCAGATGAAGTGAAGCTGGTGCGCGAAGCGTACGGATGGGAACACGAACTGTTTGAATTCCCGGAAGAAATACGCGAGCATTTTATTGAGGTAAAGACGAAAGGCCAGCAGGCCGAAAAAGAGTGGCAGGAGAAGTTCGACGCGTATAAAAAAGCGTATCCTGAATTGGCCGAGCAGTTCGAGCGGGCGATGCGCGGGGAGTTGCCGGAGGGCTGGGATGCGCAATTGCCTGTCTTTACCCCCGAGGACGGAAAAATTGCTACGCGTGAAGCATCCGGTAAGGCGATTAACGCTCTTGCGAAAGCCGTTCCGTTTTTCCTGGGCGGCTCCGCCGATTTGGCATCGTCCAACAAAACGGCCATTAAGGACGAGAAACATTTTAAGCACGGGCAGTATGAAGGGCGCAACATCTGGTTCGGGGTACGCGAGCATGCGATGGCCGCAGCCATGAACGGAATGGCGCTACACGGTGGTGTCAAGGTGTATGGCGGCACGTTCCTTGTGTTTGCCGATTATCTCCGTCCAGCGATGCGTCTGTCGGCTCTGATGGATGTGCCGGTGATTTATGTGCTGACGCATGACAGCATCGCAGTCGGAGAAGACGGACCGACGCATGAGCCGATTGAGCATGTGCCGTCACTGCGGGTTATTCCGAATATGATCGTTCTGCGTCCGGCGGATGCGAACGAGACAGTGGCCGCTTATCGGTTTGCGGTGAGCCGCAGCAAAGGGCCGGTGTCCATGGTTCTTTCCCGCCAGGGGCTGCCGGTCCTCCCTGGCACAAAAGAAAAGGCAGCCGAATCTGTTGCCCGCGGTGCTTATGTGCTCTCTGACGCCAACGGTACGCCGGATATCATTTTGCTTGCGTCTGGTTCGGAAGTGAGCTTAGCGATGGAGGCGAAGCAAAAACTCGAAGAGAGCGGGCATGGTGTGCGTGTTGTCAGCATGCCGAGCTGGGAACTGTTCGAACAGCAGTCGCAGTCTTACAAAGACGAAGTGTTGCCGCCGAATGTGAAAGCGCGTGTCGCCATCGAGATGGCACATCCGCTCGGCTGGGAGCGCTATGTAGGAGACAAAGGCGCGATCCTTGGTATCTCGAAGTTTGGTGCGTCGGCTCCAGGCGAAAAAATCATGGAGGAATACGGATTTACACCGGAAAATGTCGTGGCGATAGCGGAACGTGTATTACATCAATCAATAGATTGATATTGTGGAAAGTATACGGGAGCGTATAATGAAACGCTCCTGTTTTTTGTATAATAAAGAATATAGATTTTCGGATAGAGGGAATATTGAGATGGCAATATATTTTTTGCTTTTTTCGTGGTAATATTTATTTTCGAGAACTTTTAAAGTCTAGAGCGAGGATCAGATATAGAAATATATAAATTTGGTAAACTTGGAGGTAGCAATGGAACTTTTAGAAGTATTTAAAGCTTTATCCAATGAAACGAGACTGCAGATCGTACAGTGGTTAAAAAATCCTGAAATCCACTTTTCTAAACCGCAAAACGGGGATATACACAAAGATGGTGTTTGCGTGAGCGACATCCATAAGAAAGTTGGCTTATCACAATCTACAGTATCCCTTTACTTATCAATGCTGCAAAATGCCGGATTAATAAAATCAAAACGAATTGGGCAATGGACTTATTATAAAAGAGATGAGGAAAACATCAAACAAATTAAGGAGATACTATCCAGGGATTTGTAAATCAAAATTCTCCTTTATCTCCTGTAATGGTAAATATCATTACCATTACAACTTGACCTTGAACATCTCTTTTTTTTATATTATTATATCTATAATTATAGATATATAAATATA
>NZ_DFMZ01000104.1:0-5177 GCF_002375825.1 Aneurinibacillus sp. UBA3580 | reverse complement strand
GGATAGTCGCGGCCCAGCTCCGCGGACACCTTCTCAAGCGCCTCGTTAATCGCTTTCATATTTTGTTCCTCGGCAAAGTTGGTAAACGGTTCTGGACGATATGGAATCACATTACATTCCTCCTTAAAGTTCATATCGTTGGTGTATCATTCTATAATAAAATGATGGATGTTCCGCACTGCTATTTTTACATTGCAAAGTGTGTGCCAATTTTGCATCCGCTTTCTTTTTGATTTTCTGAATAAGAAATCGTCAAATAACTGTAAATATATATACAAATTTGTAAAAACACCTTTTTAAATCTATACAAATATGTAAACACACCGATAGATTGATATGCAGGCTCTTCGTAAATTTCCCTATAGAGGTAACAACTTTCTTTCTTAATGGCAACCTGCTATACTAAAGTGTACATGTTTTAGTTCGGTTTGAAAGAAGGTCGCTTTCATGGCAAGAATACTGATCTCAGGGTACTACGGATTCGACAACGCCGGGGACGACACGGTGCTGTACGGAATCATCTCTTCACTTACCAAACATATACCGGACGCAGAGCTCGCCGTTTTATCGAATACGCCCGCCGAAACACAGGCCCTATTCGGCATTCCGGCATTTAACCGCTGGCGGATGAGTTCCATCGTCAATCAACTGCAAAAATCCGACCTTCTTGTCATGGGAGGCGGCAGCCTGCTTCAGGATGCGACAAGCCCGCGCAGCGTAATCTACTATCTTGGCATCGTCATGATGGCCAAAATGCTTGGTAAACCCGTAATTTTCTATGCTCAAGGCATTGGACCTATTAGCAAATCGATCAGCAAACAGCTTATCCGCATGATCGTTAACCGTGTCGACGTTATTACTGTACGTGACGAGCAATCAGGCGAGGATTTGAAATCATTAGGCGTTCATCAAGCGCCCATTTACGTAACGGCCGACCCGGCAGTGACGATTAATCCGAATCAGGTTGATATTTCATTCGGTCAGAGCATCATTCGCAAGTATAAACCGGGTTCAACCAAACCTGTCATGGCTATCTCGGTGCGTGCGTGGAAAAATGAACAAGATTACAAGGCTGTCATTGCCCAATTTGCGGATGAAGCGCTGCGTCAAGGATGGGAAATATTTTTCCTGCCTATGCAGAATCCGGCCGACCTCGCCCCTTCGCTCGATATTATCAAGCAAATGAAGGAACCGGGGGCCGTCGTCATCGAAGAGAAAATGAATTTTAAGCAAATATTCAGCTTTATCGGCGCGTCCCAATTTGTGCTGGGCATGCGGCTCCATTCCGTTATTCTGGCGGCAGTGATGAGCATTCCATTCGCCGGCATCTCCTATGATCCGAAGATGGATCGTTTTGTGCAGCGCCTCGGCATGAGATCCGCCGGACATATTAAAGATTTACGCTATGAATCGCTTCTGGCTAATGTGGAACCGGTGCTAAACGATTTGCCTGGCACCCGTGAAAAGATTCGGCGCAATATCGGCGCACTCGTACATGAAGCGGAGAAAAGCAGCCACCTGGCTGTCGAGTTGCTTGAACGCAGCAAGAGAAAAAAACGTTAAGTAAAACTTTGTCGAATAAAGACTCGAAATTGCACTTCTTTTGCCTATTTGCCACTAGTTTTGTAAGGCAGGAAGGAAGTTGTCCCGGAAATAAAGAATTCCCCCTTCACATGGATTTTTCTACCTGTGAAGGGGGAATTCTTTTGAAAAAGTATGACCAGGCTAATGTGCAGATCCTATTTGATTTGTTTTCGTGGAAAAAACGGGCCGGCGAAATTGTTCGTTTTGAAATTACGGAACGCGATCGTTACTGGGTTATTTCTTTCATCTCGTACAGTATGACGTCTTCATATGAACATACGTTTGCCAGCTTTACCGGCGATAGCCATGATGAACTGTATACCTGGGCCCTTACTCTTCTGACCGATTTCACTTTGAGGCTTGATAAAAACGAAGCGTCTTTGTTAGCCCCTCTTGCAGCGAGTACCGAGGCTTCCACCCAAGCTTTTCTGTAGCGCTTGTATTATCAAGGTAGCTGTGCATGATATCGCCTTCGCGCGGCGCCTCATACTTGACAGCCAGTTTGCTGCCCAGCGCTTCTTCCATCAGCGCAATGAGCTGGTTTACACTTGTTTTTTGGTTCGTACTGATATTAAGAATTTCATTGTCTCCCCCGGCCAGGGCCATAATATTGGCTCTGGCTACATCCTGTACATACACGAAGTCCCGCGTTTGCTCCCCGTCGCCGAAGACGGTTAATTCCTGTCCGGCCAGGGCCCGGTCAACAAAGATGGACACTACACCGCCTTCTCCCTTCGGATCCTGTCTCTCTCCATACACGTTTGCATAGCGGAATGCCGTATAGTTCAACCCGTATAAATGATGGTATGCATTCAGATAAAACTCAGGCACATATTTCGAGATACCGTATGGTGATAACGGCTGCTTCGGATGCACTTCATCAATGCCCATATACTGCGGTTCTCCGTATACCGCCGCTGATGATGCGTACACCACTTTGCGCACGCCATGCCTGCGGGCTGCTTCCAGCAGATTCACCGTACCGATGATATTCGTCGTTGCATCTCCTATCGGATCTTTTAGTGATATCGGAACAGAACTCTGCGCTGCCTGGTGGATAATAAAATCAGGCATCTCCTGTCGAATTACACGTTCCACATCCGGCGATGCGATATTCATTTCGTAAAACGAAGCATACGAATTTACCTGCCCCTTCTTTCCCGTTGATAAATCGTCAATAACACTTACCTCATATCCGGCTTCGAGCGCCTGATCCACAATATGAGACCCAACAAAGCCGGCTCCGCCTGTTACTAAAACTTTCATTTCCTGCTATCCCCTTTTTCTTTTAACTATCTTCCCGGCAAAACGTTCGATAATACGCAGCGCGAGCGGTTCACGAAACAGTACCAACACAGCAAAGAAAAGGCCCGCGCCTGCTGCAATCAAGAAAAGAATATACATTTTTTGCATCCAAACTCCATGAAACGATACGAATGCTGTAGCCATATACAAAACCGCACCCATCACGGCTGCTCCTATTACAGTCTTCAGAGCGGTCACCCAGAACGTCCGCTGAATAAACGGTCCGATATGCTTGCGCAGGAAATAGCTCAACACCAGCATATTAACCAATGATCCGGTCGTCGTACCAAGCGCCACGCCTCCATGACTAAGATATGTCATAAACATAAGGCTGGATAAAATATTAGCCAGAATACCGACTACGGCGGCAATTACAGTCAACTTCGTATTCTCCATCGCATAAAATGCGCGGGTTAACAAATCGCGGGCCGCAAAGAAGAATAGTCCCAATCCCATATATAGAAGCGCAGTCGCCGTCAGATCAATGGACGTTAAATCAAACTCCCCGTCAGGGCCCGTATAGAAAAGAAGCGAAACAATTTCATCCGGGACGACAATCATTGCCACGATAATCGGTACCATCAGGATAAATAAATACTGCATCCCTTCGGTAATGGATTGCTTCATTCGGCCCATCTCACCTTTGGTAAAATATTCAACAAGATAAGGATAAATCGGAAGCGTAAACGCTGCAACAAAAATCGCCGTCGGAAGCTGATATACGATATTGGCATATCCAAGTGCCGCTACCCTTCCTTCCCCTAAACCGGAAGCGAGCACCGGATAAATAAACGTATATACCTGCGTAATCAAAGAGCCGAGCATAATCGGGATGAAACGCTCTCCGATTTTTTTCATCTCCGTGTCATTCCATCTGAAATCCGGTGCAAGCGAATACCGCTCTTTTTTCAACGCATATATCATAGACAATGCCGCAAACAAAAAGCCGAGCGTCGTGCCCATAGCCACACCATAAATTCCGTAAAATGGAACGAGCAGCGGATATGCCGTGCATACGATCAGCGAATTCACAACCGTGCTCAGCTGCGGGATAAAAAATTGCTGATGTGCATTAAGCGTAGCCTGAAACACACCGATGAGCGCGATGAAAACGGCGGACGGCCACATCCACTGCAGAAGCTTCGCTCCCATCTCCAGCTGTGCCGCCCGCTGTTCGGGAGTAATCGCTTCTGAACCGTTCTGCATAAAGGTCATCAACTGGATAATCTCACGTGAAAACAGCATACCGATGGCCATTATCACAAAATAAATCGATACCGTTACGGTCATCATTTTCCGGAACAGCACCTGTGCTTCTTCCCTGTTCCCGTTCACTAGCATGCTTTTAATAGAAGGAACGAAGATTGCGTTCAGCGCCCCCGGAACAAATAAAAATATCATGCTCGGAATCGCAAAGGCATACCGGTAGGCATCCACTTCGAAGCTTGTTCCGAAACTATCGGCCAAAAGCGTCTCGCGCAGCAGGCCGACCACCCGCCCCACAAGCGTTACAATCATAATCACAACGGCCGATCGAAGTACGGTTTGTGCCATATGTATATAATCTCCTTACTACCCAACGATAATCTATCTGAATAGTCCCTGTGTAAAAACACGGCTTCTTTCATACTATACCTGAAATAAGAAAAATCAACCCTCTTACATTGAACATACCGGTAAAGATGCGATATAATTGTTACGATTTCATCGTTTAGCATCATACGTTTTTTAGTTGCTCTAGGGTCAGGAAGTGAACAGAGGATGTCTAAAATGAAAATATTGCATGCAATCGGCGGAGGCGAGTTTGGCGGCGCAGAGCAACATATTCTCGAATTGCTTGAAATTCTGTCCAGACACGCGGTCGACCCTGTCGTTGTGTGTTTCTATAACTCCACTTTTGCCGAAGAATTACGAAAACGAAACATTCGCGTCATCGTGCTGGATACATACGGTCGTTTTGATTTCCGGCTTGTGAAGGGACTTACCCGCGTATTCCAGGAGGAGAAGCCTGAGCTTATTCATTCCCATGGCGTAAAAGCAAACTTTTTCTGTCGTCTCGCCGCACGCTCCCTTCCTCGTGTACCTATCGTGACGACGATACACAGCGTGCTGCGCTACGATTACCCGAATCCGCTGGCCTACTTCCTCGCCTCTCGTATGGAACTGTGGACACGCAAGTGGAACGATCACTATATCGCCATCTCGAATTCCATTAAACAATCTCTTGAATCAGACGGGGTGAAATCACAAGACATTACGCTTATTCACCACGGCATTCCTATCGAGGA
>NZ_DFMZ01000106.1:10423-10719 GCF_002375825.1 Aneurinibacillus sp. UBA3580 | reverse complement strand
ATGAGCCGCTGCACATCTTCTAAGCGTGTAGCATCGCCACAAACGAGCAAATGCCTGAAACGCCATACGTCCCCCTACCTTGCTTCCGGCTCTTTGATAGCATCCAGCGCAGCCTGCACGTCATATTCATCATCTACAACTGGCTCATCCGGCTCTGTATCGGCCGGCAAAGCAAAGAGAAGGTCTTCCAGTTCGACGCCATCGAAGCCGGTCAACTCGATATCAATTTCACTCTCCGCTAATTCCTGAAGCAAGATCGCCAGCTTCTCCTCATCCCATCGGCCACTGATTTTATT
>NZ_DFMZ01000106.1:8318-10307 GCF_002375825.1 Aneurinibacillus sp. UBA3580 | reverse complement strand
AGTGCAATGTTCAGCGCCTTCTCGCGTACTTCGTCCAGATTAACCACAGACACTTCGATTTCGGTATGGCCTTGTTCCAGTAGAATTTTAAAGCGCTGACAAGGTTCCTGGTACGCTCGTTCCACACAAGTGGCTCTACATAGCCAAATTCCATAATTGAACGCTTTAGCTTCTCGTATTCTGGATCTCCGGGCTGTAAATCAGCCCGTGGATTATAAGGTGCTGATTTGATTTTAGTAATAGGCACTTTCCGTATTTCCATGTTGCCTTTCACCTCCAATGTAAAAGAAAAAGCACCGTATAGGTGCTCAATCCTTATTCATGAACTCTTCAATTTTCT
This sequence comes from Aneurinibacillus sp. UBA3580, assembly GCF_002375825.1. NCBI lineage: Bacteria > Bacillati > Bacillota > Bacilli > Caryophanales > Paenibacillaceae > Aneurinibacillus > Aneurinibacillus sp. UBA3580. The sequence goes on along the minus strand of NZ_DFMZ01000106.1, from coordinate 9,967 downwards.
TCTTCTCCCAATCTTCATCAAATAACCGCCCAAAACCCAAAACAGATATACCATGCGCTATCAATCCAATTCCCCATCCAAATAAAGGATAGTAAAACCACATACCATCATGTGAGAATATAAGGTCAATGAAAAATAGTCCGATGTTAACTAAAATGAAGACAATGAGATGAATATAAAATCCTTTCAGAGCGCGAACCTTTCTTTCTGCCCTAAGATACTTTTCATTTTTCTCCATGTATCTCCTCCTTTATCCTTTTCTAAAATTTACTATCCCTCCCGCCAATTTATTCGACAGGAGGGACTATTTTTCTGCAACTGTAACGGTAGGTTTTAACGTTACAAGCCAACCAGCAAGTACGGCACTAGATGAAGCGCTTTTTCTGTTACACTGTTTCGCTGGCTTGGTTGTAACGTTATGCAAAAGAAAAAGCCACTCCCATTGGAGCGGCTACCCTAGTTTACAAAATGGGCATTGTCGGACGTTTTTAGCATTTACTAACAGATTTTTTTCCTGTTAGTGCCCTTTCAAACATATCGATAATCTCCAAAAATCTCTCCGCTTCACGGAATACGTGATCAGCCAGTAATGGGTGAATAATACTTTTAATACGGCATGCCTCAATTAAATCACGAGCCGTCTTTTTAAAATCACGAAGTGATTTTACAGATACTCTGTTTTGGTCAAGAAACTGACTAAGAAGAGGGGACGTTTGTGATTGTGGACGCATAGAATCCAAATCAATTGCTTGAAATAATAATTGATCAAAATCATTACTGAATTCCTGAGCCTGCTCTACGAGTTTTCGTTCTGACGGGTCCAGAAGATGACCAATAAATTTCGCATGATCGGCCATAATACGCAAGAAAAATACGTTTTCATCGATAATGGCATCGGGTATTGGTTCCAATTGACCTTGATTTAACTCTGACAACCTATTTCTAAAGTAATTTGCTTCTCTACTTATATGATCAATAAGTAAAGGAAATAAATTAGCTCCAGGCAACTTGCAATGTAAAATAAGACCAAGAAGTTTTCTTTTATAAACCCAAATATGAGAGACGGCATTATAAACCTCTGCATTAAATTGTGTAATCTGTCGGGGATCTGTTTTCAAAGTAAAAGCATGTGATTGGCTCTCAATTTGTTCGAAGATACGAAAAAATTGTTGTGCTTCATTTATAAGCTGAGTATCTTCACATCGAAGGCCCAATGTAATAAACAACGAGTGTTCTTTCATAATACGGGACCAGAAACGAACCTCATCTAACGAGCGAGCAACAAATCCATTGGACATGAACAAGCCTCCTAAAATAAACTTTCAGAATAAGATATGCATAAATGTTCCAATGGGTAACAGCCTACATTTATTTGTTAAATAGACATAAACCAAGTTATCGAACTTAAAAAGGCGTTCTCATGAAGAGAGCACCTATTCCTTTCTTTTGCTCATCATAGATAATCCAAGCTAGATTTTTTATGACCTCATACTTTAATTTCCGCGCTCTTGTGTACGGTACACCCTCTTCACCTTACGTTCGTGTCACTTCGTGTGTCTCTCTTTTTTTATGCAACCAAAAAAGGACCGCTCCCCCGGAACGGTCCCTTCGCTTATCTTCTGACATTATCATCATACCACCCCTATCTC
>NZ_DFMZ01000106.1:7543-8215 GCF_002375825.1 Aneurinibacillus sp. UBA3580 | reverse complement strand
TCATACCACCCCTATCTCAAAATGGCGCGCCAAGCTTCAGCCAAAATCATGCCATTTTCACGCCATTTTTTCAGTTCGTAGCCTCCTTTAAAAAGGGCAATTTCCTAATAATAATCGTCCAAACCAAAAAGAAAAGACAACCATACGATACGATAAGACTTTACTTCAAGGAGGCATCTTGATGAATAAAAAGCCAACAAATAAAAAAAGTTTCCAGATAAAAAATAAACCTAACAGCAAAACGTACACAAAAAGACAGATACAGGTACAGACACATACACACGAATTTTTAGGTAGTACCAAGTTGGCAGAAGCAGGGGCTGACAGACATAACCATCGTTTTGCAGGAGTTACAAGTCAAGCAATCCGCAGAGGTAATAGCCATGTACATGTGATAACTGTTAATACCGATTTTTTTAATCACCTTCATCAAGTTAGAATAATAACGGGTCCTGCTATTCCTGTTGGGAACGGAAAGCATGTACACTTTGCCAAAGGAAGAACTACACTGAACGATGGCCACGTCCATAATTTCGAATTCTCCACCTTAATTCAAAGTCCCCTTATATAAGGAAACTTATAACAAAGCGGCTCTTTGGTGCACTAGAAAGCCGCTTTTTACATAGCTGAGATTACTCTTTAGCCCCCCAGAGAAGTTGGACACTAAGGGTG
>NZ_DFMZ01000106.1:6855-7445 GCF_002375825.1 Aneurinibacillus sp. UBA3580 | reverse complement strand
GAGAAGTTGGACACTAAGGGTGTATTTTGATTACACTTCGCTTTGAACAAGCTGTAAAACACTACAAACAATCACTTTAGCCTAATAAAGGCTAGCAAAATGTTTGCAATTGAACCTTCAAGCAATAATAGAGAAGATAAAAAGCAGAAAACCCTTGGTATTACTGGATTTTCTGCTTTTTATCTTCTGTCTATGCTTCAAGTATTTTTACATAACCCTCTTAAACATCTTCTCGATATCATATGTCGAAAAATGAATGATAATCGGCCGGCCATGCGGGCACGTGAACGGACTGGTCGTACGGCGCAGTCGTTCGATGAGTGCTTCCATCTCAGCATGATTCAAATAACGGTTCGCTTTGATAGCCGCTTTGCATGACATCGTAATGGCCGCTGCTTCACGCAATTTCACCACGTCAATGCCTTTTTTCGATGTGAGCACCATCTCTACCATCTCGCGCAGAATCGCTTCTTCTTCGCCGCGCGGCAGCCAGCGTGGATGGGAACGAATAATATAGCTGTTTGCACCAAACGGCTCCATATGCACGCCTACCTGTTCGAACCAGTCACGGCCTTCCTCTACGGCAGGCG
>NZ_DFMZ01000106.1:5072-6744 GCF_002375825.1 Aneurinibacillus sp. UBA3580 | reverse complement strand
CAGCCGCTTCCGCCGCCGTCAACTCCAGCGTAATCGGAATCAGCAAATCCTGGCTTTCAATAGCCTCCTCGCGCAGCTTGTTAAGAAAATACTCATAGAAGATGCGTTCCTGGGCAGCATGCTGATCAATCATAAACATGCCGTCCTGGTTTTGTGCCAGGATGTATGTGCCGTGCAGCTGCCCGAGAGGATACATTTCCGGCACACGCAGATTGACGGCATCCCTTTCGACGCTTTCCGGTTCATCCTGTGCCTGTCCCTCCGATAAAGGTTGTTTTTCGGTTGTAGGAACGGCATTCATCTGCGATGCAGAATCCTGTGTGGATAAGGAAGCAGCAGGGGCATCTTCTGCATCTGCGATATTCAGCTTTCGTTCCGCAACATAGTCTGAACCCGGCTCTGTCCGGTATAGACTCTCTGTGGCGGCTGTATCTTCCGCTCGCTCCGAGCCAAATCCAGAGAACGGAGAGTGCGGCCTTGTTTTTATTTGGTTCGCCCGGTTCTTCTCCGTCCCTCCCGAACCTACCTCCGCTTCCCACCTGGCTTCAGATTTCCATTCTTCCTGACGAGAGTCCGCATCTTCTTCTCCTATCGTTCCTTGTTCAAAATCAGATGCAGACACACCGGCTTCCCTTCTCTTCTCTTCTCTGCCCGGTACAAAGAGCGTCCAATCCATGGATGCCTGGTACTCATTACTTTTAGGGCGCGGTCCGCTCTGTGCCGATCGCTTTCGTCCCGGCTCCGGAATTAAACGCTGAGCACTCCAGACCTGTTTGACCTCCTGCTCCACGAAAGCATACAATTCCTGATCTTTGCTGAAACGGACTTCCAGCTTCGCCGGATGGACATTGACATCGACGAGCGTTGGGTCCATATCAATCGAAAGTACCGCAATCGGATAGCGATTAATCGGCAGCAGCGTATGATAGCCGCGTAAAATCGCATTCGTCAATCCCATATTGCGGATATAGCGGCCGTTAATCAGCGTAGAAATATATGAGCGGCTGGCGCGGGTAATCTCCGGCCTGGCAAGGTAGCCCGTCATGGTAAAATCGAGGGACTCTGCTTCAATCTTGACCATATTACGGGCGACATTCATGCCGTATACGGCCGCAATCACATGCAGCAATTGGCCGTCGCCTGACGTGCGCAGTAGCTGTTTCTGATTGTGCGTCAGCAAAAACGCAATTGTCGGATGCGAAAGTGCCAGCCTGTTCATAACATCCGACGCATGGCCGACTTCCGTATGAATGGTTTTCATGTATTTTAGGCGGGCCGGCGTATTATAAAACAAGTCGGACACGATCACTTCCGTACCGCGCGGAAAGGCGATCGGCTCACACACATCTTCCCTACCGCCCACGATGCGGATACGCGTGCCAACCTTCTCTCCTTTGGGAGTGCTTTTTACTTCTGTACGGGAGACAGCTGCGATGCTGGGCAGCGCCTCGCCGCGAAAGCCCAACGTACGAATGTGGGCGAGATCGCGTTCCCGTTTCAGCTTGCTGGTAGCGTGTCGCTCGAATGCCAGACGGCAATCTTCTTCGACCATACCGCACCCGTTATCCACAACACGGATCGAAGCCAGCCCCCCTTCTTCGAGATGCACTTCAATTCGGGTACTTCCGGCGTCAATTGCATTTTCCACCAGCTCCTTGACGACGGAGGCCGG
>NZ_DFMZ01000106.1:0-4961 GCF_002375825.1 Aneurinibacillus sp. UBA3580 | reverse complement strand
CCGGCCGCTCGACTACTTCACCGGCCGCAATTAAGTTGGCTAATTGGGCATCCATCACCTGGATATTTGCCACGGACATCTCCTCCTTGCCTGTCCGTTAGATATGCTTTTTTAGTTCAAATAAAAAGTTCATCGCCTGCATGGGCGTCATATTCAACAAATCCGCTTCACGCAGCTTTTTGAGCGCTTTTTCTTCCGCTTTGCTCGGCACAGTACGCTCTGCCTTCTTCCCGGCGGCCGGTTGCCCCGGATTCCAGAAGAGCTCGAGCTGTTCGGCTTCTTCCGCTGCGGGTGCACCGATTGTTATCGGCTCGCATACCGGCTCCGCTCCGGAATTCTGTTTGTTCGTCTGCAGCTGCTCACCGCCTGGCGCCACTTCCCGCGCTACCGCGCCTTCGTATTCATCCAGCAGTTGGTTGGCACGCTCAATAATGCGGGGGGGCAGCCCTGCAATCTGGGCGCAGTAAATGCCGTAGCTTTTATCAGCCGGACCGTTGACCAGCTTACGCAGGAAAATCACGTTATCTTCCGTTTCATTGACCGCCATATGAAAATTCTCCAGCCGATCAAGTGTCGCCTCCAGGTGTGACAGCTCATGATAATGGGTCGATACAAGCGTCTTACAGCCGATATCGTTATGCAAATATTCAATAACCGCTTGGGCGATGGACATTCCTTCCGATGTCGAAGTGCCCCGGCCCAGTTCATCGATAATAACAAGACTGCGTTCTCCGGCGTTTGTAAGTGTAACCTCGATTTCTTTCATTTCGACCATGAATGTACTCTGGCCACCCACCAAGTCATCCGCCGCTCCAATCCGGGTGAAGATTCGATCCACTGGCGTCACCTGCGCGAACTCAGCGGGTACGAAGCTGCCCATCTGCGCCATAATCACGATAAGCGCAACCTGACGCATATAGGTGCTTTTCCCCGCCATATTCGGACCGGTGATCAGCAGAATTTGTCGGTCAAGGCCCAATTCCGTATCATTCGGCACGAACGGTTCTCCATGCAATACCGCTTCGACGACCGGATGGCGGCCATCCCGAATGACCAGCGGACCTTCCGTCAGAATCTCGGGTCTTACATAGCGGTTATCCTGGGCCACCGTTGCAAGCGACTGCAGCACATCCACCGTCGCCACCTGCAGTGCCAACGTCTGCAGACGTTTCACTTCCCGGGCAATCCGCTCCCGGATTTCAACAAACAACTGGTATTCAAGCTCGGAACGCTTCTCTTCCGCTTCAAGGATAAGCGCTTCTTTTTCTTTTAATTCCGGCGTGATAAACCGCTCGGCGTTCGCTAGCGTTTGCTTACGCTCGTAGCGTCCTTCCGGCAGCGCGCTCAGGTTCGCTTTGGTTACTTCAATGTAGTAGCCGAACACTTTGTTATAACCGACCTTAAGCGAACGAATGCCTGTTGCCTGGCGTTCCTGCTGCTCAAGACTGGCAATCCATTGCTTGCCCTCGCGGCTGGCGGTGCGCAGCTTGTCCAAATATTCATGGTATCCTTCTTTAATCAATCCGCCCTCTTTCATAGCAACTGGCGGCTCGTCCACAATGCCGTTGTCGATGATCTCAACAATATCGCGGCATGGGTCCAGCCGGTCCGCTACGTCGCGCAGTGCATCCGAGCCAACTGCCAGCTCACGCAGTATGCGTTTAAGCCCCGGCACGGCTTTCAGAGAGGATTTCAACTGCACAAGATCACGCGGACTGGCCGTACCATACGCGATGCGACCGGCCAGTCGTTCCAGATCGTATACGTCTTTCAGGCAGGTGCGCAGCTCATCGCGCGCCAGCCAGCCGTCCAGCAGCGCCTGAACGGCCGCCTGCCGGCGCTCTATCTCGGCTTTGCTGAGAAGCGGTTTATCGATCCAGCGGCGCAGTAAGCGACCACCCATTGCTGTGACCGTCTGATCCAGCAGCCAGAGCAGTGAACCTTTCTTTGATTTATCCCGAATGGTCTCTACCAGTTCAAGGTTGCGGCGCGTAAACTGATCAAGCACCATGAACGACGATGCTTCATAGATCGTTACCCGGTGCAGATGATCAAGCGAACGCTTTTGCGTTTCTCTGAGATACGACAAAAGCCCGGATGCCGCCACCAGCATCGCATGCGTACTTTCCCGTCCGCTCTTCACATCGCCAAATAGCGTCCTAAAGCCTTTATGCGGATCCTGATCCGCTTCCTGCCGTTCGACGGAGCGCTTCGTAACAGCGATAGAATAAAGTTTTAACCGCTCGGATACCCCTTCTTCTACTGTCACATCGTCTGCAAGCAGCACGACTTCCGAAGGGCGATACTGCATCACTTCATCAAGCAGATGCGACTCGGAACCCACTTCTGTTACATAGAATTCTCCTGTGGAAATATCGCACGCGGCAAGTGCGAACGCATCTTCTTGTTTATATACCGATAGCAAGTAATTGTTTTCTTTGTCCTGCAGAAACTTGCCTTCCATCACCGTACCTGGTGTGATAACGCGGGTCACTTCCCGGCGCACAACGCCTTTGGCCTGTTTCGGGTCTTCTACCTGTTCACAGATAGCGACTTTATAGCCTTTCTCGATTAGCTGGGCAATATACGTATCGACAGAATGATACGGGACGCCGCACATTGGAATGCGTTCTTCACCGCCCCCTTCGCGTCCGGTCAACGTAATCTCCAATTCCCGCGACGCGGTCAGCGCGTCCTCAAAGAAGAGTTCATAAAAATCACCCAGCCGAAAAAACAGAAATGCGTCCCGATACTGGGCTTTGATCGCGAGGTATTGCTGGATCATGGGGGTATATTTCATAATGTTTCTTCTCTCCTGTACCTGCATTTTCTCCTCTCTCATTATAACATACTGTGCTCATACGCTCGATGGTCGATAGAAGTCTCCGGTTGAAATGGCGGCAGCTTCCAGGCAGGACGGATGTCGACGTATTCCTCCCATTCACCTCTCTCTAGCACCTGCTGGGCGAATGGTTCTAAATACGAGGCATATCGGGCATATCCATCCACTTGACGCAGCTCTTCCCAGAGTCCGGACATCAGCGGCGCAAACGCATCACGGTTTCCTTGATAGAAGGCGTGATGCATTCGGGAACTAAGCAGCGGCAATGCGCGCAAATTCTGATACGATTCGGCAATCAGGTGGCTTAGCGCTATTACACCGCGAGCCACCTTTGGCGATGCGAGCCAGCTCGGCAGCGTCCGGTATTCAAATCCCCCGTGAAATTGCAGCCGCATGTCGCCCAACTGCCCGTAACGCGGCCTTCGTGCCAGCGAGCGCGGGCTTTCGATCAGAAAGACAGACAGCGCCAGATACGCATCCAACGCGCGCAGCAACTGCGAATTCGGCGCTATGCCGCTGAAATGGATATGACCGCCGATCGGGTACCCGGTAAGCGGCATGCCGCCCACTACCCATTCAATATGAGAGGAGCCGATTTTTCGGATACCTACCATCATAGCGCGATACAAGTTACGAAACAACTCTTTTGCGTCTTCCGCAGGCTCTGGACGCAGTTCCCCAAGCGGCAGGTGCGTCTTCGTCGTATCGCCCCTCAGGGTCGCACGGTCGCACCCTACAATCCCCTCCTTAGGAAAACAGCTCGATGCAAGTATCAGCTTACCGGCCGAATTACGCAGCACAAACTCCAAATCCGCCCCCAGCATAATCGATTGTTTCCGCATGTTATAGCGCCTACAGAATTGGGCGACATGAAAAACAAATTTCCGGGCCAGCGTATCCGTCATGCGAAATGTCGGAGCGATACCCAGCACATAGACTTCGCCGTTTAGACCGACGCCGAAATAGACGGCCGCAAAATCCAATCCCAGCGCATATACACTGCGTACCGCATACTGCCGCAAGCGGCGGATTTCCTTCGTTTTTTGATCGGATGCAATCTCCTCATAGTCATTCTCCCCCTCGCGAATACGGGTGTGCAGCCAGAGGCGAGGCTCGGAAGAACGATATAAACTAATGATATTCTGCTGAAAAACAATGGCTATGTAACGCCGAATAGTAGCCATGGCCGGCTTCCCTTTCTCTGCATACGAAATGCCAATATCTGCAAGCATTTTTTCCGTCGCAGCTGGATCTAACGCGTTGGCAATCGCCTCTTTTCCATTTAACACCACTGTACGCCGGTCGCAAGCGGAGAGTCCGGCATCTCCCCACTGCAGTATGAATGGCGGTTCTCCAATCAGATTTCCTCCTGCATTTCCCTTCCAATACTTAAGCAGAGAGGGGTCAGGTGTATCGGCCTGGCCATACAGCAGAAAACAAGTCATAGCCCCGCTTCCTTTCCCGTAAAATACTTTAAAAAGAAAAAGGGAGGATGCTCCCTCCCACGGTTATAAGCCCATATGCGTGTTAGTCGAGGAATGTGTCAGGATCAAGATCAGCGAAATCGTCCAGTTCCTCAAAATCGTCGGTGAAAGTGTCATCTTTTTCGCCGTCATCGCAAGAGTCGCAAACCCAGACACACAACTTCGTTTCCCCGACAATTTCTACCGCATATTCGCGCTCGACCGTAACCACGACTCCACCGCCTGGCTTCACCTTCGCCTCCACGCAGTTTGGCTCCTGTGTCACACGCGCCGTTACTTCCACTTCCCCACGCAAGTTATGGTCATAATAAGACAGAGGAACGACTTCCACAAACTTCGCAGTTTCCTTCAACACCGTAGTCTCTGTGTTGTTGTTGTAGGAATACCAGAGGTTAATTTCGTATGCTCCGCTCACCTCGACCGTTTCGCCTATCTTGTCGGCCCGGTATGTGTGATTGATAACCCAGGCACCTAAGATAGTGACCGCTTTGTGGGATGGGGTAACGGTATGAGTGGCTTCGGAAAACTTACGCCCCCGGCCGCAGACAGCTTTGGTGACGATTTCCCGGCACTGCTTCTCTTTATTCGTACTCGACATGTTGTTACCTCCTCCATGCAACGTTTCCCTATATGTG
>NZ_DFMZ01000022.1:6825-7075 GCF_002375825.1 Aneurinibacillus sp. UBA3580 | reverse complement strand
TCCTCACGATTTTCACAAAAAAGGAGGCCGGAACGGTCTCCTTTTTCTTATTTTTCGACATACCCTTCGTCTTCATTATAATCTTCCATTAAGTCCGGATTGCCCATTACGGAAACAACTCCTGCCTCATCGAGCATTTCCTCGTATTGTTCATGCATCGGAGTTTCCGTGTTTACGCCAATGAATTTTCCTTCCATGTCAGCGAGCAAAAATCCCTCAATGTCCTCCACATACCCGACAGGCTCTTCCG
>NZ_DFMZ01000022.1:0-6723 GCF_002375825.1 Aneurinibacillus sp. UBA3580 | reverse complement strand
AGGCTCTTCCGACTCCCAGTACATATCGTCATAGCTAAAATGAGCCTGCTCTCCGAAATCGGAAGGCGTATCTGACGTTCCGTATTTCGTCACATCCTGTATCGTGTCTTCTGCATCATACAACGTAGCATCCCGCTTGTCGTAATTAAACTGACCGAACGGAGGGTCAACCATATCCTCTTCCGCCGGACGACGCGCCGATACAAATGTCTCGCCTGCATGTTCAATGCATCGTACGGTGGTCGGCAATGCCTCCAAACGTTCACGTGGGATTTTCCTGTGGCAAACTTCGCACGTGCCGTATACACCACGCTCTATCGCTTCAAGCGCGCGTTCAATGTCCCGCATCTCTTCTTCTTCGTGTTCATGAAGTGCAAGATCTTTGCCACGCTCGAACGTCTCACTCCCTTGATCGGCCGGATGGTTATCGTAATTGGAAAGCTCCCCGATCGCCTCCTGCATCGCGGCCCTCCCCATTCCATAAGCATCGCTATCCTGAAGCCGCTGCTTAATGTCGTGTAGTTGGTTCGTAAGCAGCGAACGAAAATGAGAAAGCTCCTGATTCGTCAGCATCCCGAGCATCCCTTTCTGTCTCAAAGTATAAGCCGCAGTAATGCGGCGCACCTGAGCATAGTATCTGCGCATATTTAGGAAAAAATGTTGGGGATTGAAGGAAGAAAAAAGGAGAGACAGGCACGCGATCTATTCTGACGTGCTTGGCCTCTCCTCCGCTTTCTATTCAGGTTTTGTATAGCGCAATATCGGCTTCCGGGCCGCCAGCACTTCATCAAGACGGCTCACTACCGTATGATGAGGCGCCTCCTGTACAATTTCTGGTGTCTGTTCCGCTTCCTGCGCGATTTGAATCATAACATCGATGAATTCGTCCAGCGTTTCTTTCGACTCTGTTTCCGTCGGCTCGATCATCAGGCACTCTTCCACGATAAGCGGGAAGTAAATCGTCGGCGGATGGTAGCCGAAATCAAGCAGGCGCTTGGCAATATCAAGCGTGCGTACCCCTTGCTTTTTCTGACGTTTGCCGGACAGGACGAATTCGTGTTTGCATACGTGGTCAAACGGCAAATCATAATATTTAGCCAGCTTGCGCATCATGTAGTTGGCGTTCAGCACTGCGTTCTCGGACACAAGACGCAGCCCCTCCGGCCCCATTGTGCGGATATACGTATAAGCACGCACGTTGATACCGAAGTTGCCGTAGTATGCTTTTACGCGGCCGATCGACTGCGGACGGTCAAAGTCAAGACGGTAAACATCGCCTTCCTTGACAACCATCGGTTTTGGCAGAAATGGGATGAGCTCCTTTTTCACGCCGACCGGACCGGAGCCCGGGCCGCCGCCGCCGTGCGGAGTTGTAAACGTCTTGTGCAGGTTCAGATGAACAACGTCAAATCCCATGTCCCCCGGACGCGCTTTCCCGAGAATCGCATTGGCGTTGGCACCGTCGTAATACAGAAGGCCGCCCGCTTCGTGCACGATCTCCGCAATTTCTACGATGTTTTTCTCAAACAGGCCGAGCGTGTTAGGATTGGTGAGCATAAGCGCCGCCGTATCCGGACCGACTGCCTGACGCAGCGCCTCCACATCGACGAATCCGTTCTCGTCCGATGCCACAGTGATGGTCTCAAGTCCGGCTACGCTGGCGGAAGCCGGGTTTGTGCCGTGCGCAGAGTCGGGCACGATAACCTTGGTGCGATTCTCGCCCCGGCTTTCATGGTAGGCGCGAATCATCATCAGACCGGTCCATTCGCCCTGGGCGCCCGCCGCCGATTGCAGCGTTACCGCATCCATGCCGGTAATCGCCGCAAGGTCTTCCTGTAATTCATACATTAACTGCAGTGCGCCCTGTACCGTCTCTTCCGGCTGATACGGATGAATGCGGGCAAATCCCGGGTAGCGAGCCACATCTTCATTAATTTTCGGGTTATATTTCATCGTGCAGGAGCCGAGCGGATAGAAACCGGAGTCGACCCCATGATTGCGCTTCGACAATTCCGTGTAGTGGCGCATCAACTGCAATTCACTCACCTCAGGCAGCTCCGCCGGCACCTCGCGCAGATATGTGCCCGGAATAACAGATGTAACATCGACTTCCGGTACATCGCAGGCAGGCAGCGAGTAGCCGACACGTCCCGGCTTGCTCATCTCAAAAATCAGCGCTTTGTCTTTTTGCTGCTGTTCATTTTTCTGCATGGTATTAGGCATGGCGCGCTCCCTCCAATCTTTTCACCAGTCGATCGATTTCTTCCTTCGTGCGCAGCTCTGTGACCGCGAGCAGCATATGCTGCGCAAGCTCAGGATAATCACGCGACAAGTCGAAACCGCCGATAATCTCATCCTTGAGCAGCGCTTTATTGATATCGCCGACCGGACGCGGCGTTTTAATAACGAATTCGTTAAATACCGGCGCATCGTATACGACTTCGTATCCGTCGAGCCTTGCAATCTGCTGTTTGGCATACTGTGTCTTCTGTACATTCAGAAGCGCCATTTCCTGCACACCCTGTCTACCAAGCGCCGTCATCGCCACTGCCGCGGCCAGCGCATTCAATGCCTGGTTGGAGCAGATATTAGATGTCGCTTTCTCGCGACGGATATGCTGTTCGCGCGCCTGTAAGGTCAGCACGAAACCGCGGCGTCCCTGCTCGTCTTTCGTTTGTCCTACAATACGGCCCGGAATCTGACGCATCAACTCTTTTTTCACCGCGAAATAGCCGCAATGCGGACCGCCGAACGCCATCGGAATGCCGAACGGCTGGGCGTCGCCCACCACTACGTCGGCACCGAATGCACCCGGTGGCTGCAAAATCCCCAGTCCGAGCGGATTGGCGCTTACAACAAACAATCCTTTATATTTATGGGCAATTTGCTCGATCGCGGCCAGCTCCTCAACCGCACCAAAGAAGTTCGGATACTGGACAAGGACGGATGCCGTATTTTCATCGACCGCCGCCTCGAGCGCCTCAAGATCGGTGAGTCCGTTTTTGCAGCCAATTTCAACCACTTCAAGCCCCTGGCCTTTCGCATATGTCAGCAGAATAGAACGGGCTTCGGGATGCACGGCACGGGAGACGACAACTTTCTTCCGCTTTGTCTTCGCTGCAGTCATTGCGGCAGCTTCCGCCAGGGCCGTCGCCCCGTCGTACATGGATGAATTCGCTACGTCCATGCCGGTCAATTCGCAAATCATCGTCTGAAATTCGAAGATTGCCTGCAATTCACCCTGGCTAATCTCCGGCTGGTACGGCGTATAAGCCGTATAAAACTCTGAGCGGGAAATCACGTGATTGACCACGCTCGGAATGTAGTGGTCATACGTGCCTGCTCCCAGGAAGCAAGCGTAATCGAGCGCATTGACATTCTTGCCCGCCATTCGCCCCATATGCTTCGTCAGCTCTGCTTCCGGAATCGCTTCCGGAATCGCAAGCCTCCCTTTGAAACGAACCTGCTCCGGAATATCGGAGAACAGGTCGGATATATCAGAAATGCCAAGGTCGGCCATCATCTCTTTGCGGTCTGCCTCCGTTGTTGGAAGGTATCGATACTTCACGGTCACAGTTTATTCCTCCTCTTTGCTAAACGCTTCGTACTGCTCCGCCGTCATCAGCGCATCCAATTCTTCCGGATTCGAAAGCTTAACAATAACCATCCAGCCTGCCCCGTATGCATCACTGTTAATCGTCTCCGGTCCTTCTTCAAGCTCACGGTTGACTTCTACGACTTCCCCGCTAACCGGCGCATAAATATCGGAGACGGCTTTTACCGACTCGACGGTGCCCATGCTTTCGTCCGCTTTCACAACGGCCCCTTCTTCCGGCAGCTCTACAAACACAATGTCACCCAATTGTTCCTGCGCAAAATGCGTAATGCCGATACGGACACGTCCTTCATCCAGCACTTCTACCCATTCATGCTCCTTGCTGTATTTAAAAGCGGATTGTACCTGGCTCATAATCTCTTCTCCCCCAATTTTCCTTTACTGGTTTTATGCTTTCGGCCGTTTATAAAACGGCGTAGGCACTACTTTCGCTTTGACCCGCTTGCCGCGGATTTCCACATCCAGCTCCGTACCGAGCTCACTGTATTGGCGCTTTACAAGCGCAAGCCCAATATTTTTCTTAAGCGTAGGCGACTGTGTACCCGTCGTCACTTCGCCGACCCTCTCTTCCCCTGCATAAACCGGGTAGTGGGTGCGCGGAATGCCGCGTTCAATCATTTCGATACCGACCAGCCTGCGCGGCGCGCCTTCTTCCTTCTGCTTTTTCAATGCTTCCTGTCCGATGAATGGCATAGGTTTGTCGACTTTGACGGCGAAGCCCAACCCTGCTTCAATCGGGCTGATATCCTGGCTCAGTTCCTGCCCGTACAGTGGCAGGCGTGCCTCGAAACGAAGCGTATCACGCGCGCCTAGACCGCACGGCAGTACATCACCTGCGCCAGCTTCGAGGATTTTCTTCCATAATATCGGTGCCTCTTGCGCTTTGACATAGATTTCGAATCCGTCTTCTCCGGTATAGCCGGTACGGGAGACAAGGCCGGATACACCGGCCAAATTAACATCCTGTTTAAAATGGAAAAAACGGATGGCAGATAGATTGGTGTCCGTCAGCTTTTGAAGCACCTCTTCGGAAAGCGGTCCCTGAAGCGCCAGCTGTGCCGTTTCGTCGGAGATATTGCGAAGCGTAACTTTACCCTGAACATGCTGCCGCATCCACTCGTAGTCTTTTTCGATATTAGCAGCGTTGATAACCAGCAGGTAATGGTTGTCTGCCAGCTTGTAGACAAGCAGATCATCCACTGTACCGCCGTCCGGATAACACATAATCGAATACTGGGCCTGGTCTACGGCCAATTTGGACGCATCATTCGTTGTTATCTTCTGTACGAATGCAAGCGCATCCTCTCCCTTTACTTCCACTTCACCCATGTGGGATACATCAAACAATCCTGCTTTTGTCCGTACTGCTTCATGCTCTTTTTGAATGTTTGAGAATTGAACAGGCAACTCCCAGCCCCCGAAATCAATCGTTTTGGCTCCATGCTTTTCGTATAGGGGGTACAGAGGCGTTCGTTTTAAGGCAGACATTTGTTTCCAACCTCCATTATTTTTTTACTAACGTACTCTCATAAAACTAAAGAAAAGATAAATATGGAAAAAGGCGAACGCCTTTTTCTTCCCTGGTTCTTACTCCCTCTGTCCTTTCCTTCTTTTCTCATGATTTTCACAAAAAAAGGACAGAAATAGGGTATATCCCCCTATCTCTGTCCTTTTTACCTGAGAGCTACCCGGCACAAGCCATCTCTCTACGGCTTTCTGACCGGTTTCCCCTTTGGTGGTCCGCCATGCAGACTCTCTCCAGAGTTGCGTCCCGCAGAGGTACTTTTGCCTGAGAGATTGAAAGGTATCTTGCTCCTTCGGCGACGCGACCGACGCGTTCTCTCCCTCTGCTTTCATCCGCACGATATTTTAGTATTGGAAAAAATCAAATATGTAATCCTTTTCTATCGTAACACGAATCAGAAAAATTGCAATGCACTTTTTCAGCTTTCCGCTAACAATAAAATCCTTATTTAATATAATGTTTGTTTTTAAACTATAAAGAGATAAAAATAAAAACAAAAAACAAAATAAATAAACAAAAAAAACGAACTTTAAGGTGGATGATACGTTTTTTTCGTTCCGTCCTATTAAAACGGAGTGGACAATAGGTTCCACTCCGCGTTCTTCTGTGCTCTATTTTCTATTCTGTTTAGGTTCCCATACACATCTATAAATCGGTTCGGCTCTAGACAGTACGATGCAATCACCTTCTACGGTAATTTCAATCGTTCCATAGCCGAGAATATCCTGTATCTCGGGTGGCAGTATTAAATTCCCCTGTTCATCAAATCGGCCAAGCAGCGGTTTTTTTTCCATCATATGTATGCCCTCCCTATGGCCCGGCAACAAAGTTTTGTGCCTTTCCGATACCATTCCTTTTATTATTTCATCATCCTGTCCTCTGATAAAACACTATATAAAAAAACGTGAACTTTTTGTTCATTACTTAAGACTCATTTTAGCAAAAAAAAAGAGAGAATACAGGAAAATCTATGAAGAAAATCTTATTATAAAAGTACACAAGAAATTTTTACCTCAGTTAGAAGGGAGTGTAATCTCATGTTATCCAATTGCTCTGCGTGCGGCAAAGTATTCATGAAAATTTCCAAGCCAGTCTGCCCGGATTGCGTGCGCAAGGAACTTGAAACTGTTAAACGCATCCGTGATTACTTAAAACCGAAAGAAAAGCGAACTGCTCCCCTGGCACAAATCTCGCGGGATCTCGATATACCGATCCGCTATATCGAATATTTGATTCGCGAGAAGTATTTCGACCTTACGCGCTATCCCAGCCTGCAATATAAATGCAAGAACTGCGATACACTCATCACGCTGGGCGAATATTGCAGATCATGCTCCGAAAAGCTGCGCAATAACCTTCTTGCCGCCAAGGAAAAGGCGGAGAAAAACGAGAAAGATAACGACGGGTCAGGCAGTCATTTTTATAAATCACGCTTATAAGCCTCCCTTCCGACATACATATGTACAAGTTAAAGAATGAAGATATATCGACATCCTTTGGCGGAACGAGATACCTGAAGCGAAGAAGAGGACAGGAGAAAAAAGGGCAAATAACATAACACTCTCTTTCCCTGTTAGCCTGT
>NZ_DFMZ01000047.1:15530-21398 GCF_002375825.1 Aneurinibacillus sp. UBA3580 | reverse complement strand
CGCCAAACAGGAGAAATCGGACGCCAATTCGCCAAAAGTGCGGGCAGCGCTGGCCACCACTGTCGCTCCGGGTAAAGACGGCGCAATGGAAGTAACCAATATGCTCGACACGCTTGTCGTCGTCAACAAGAAGCGCAATCTCAAGCCGGAGTACGAGCCGCCGGACTTGGTTCAACCGAATGTTCCGTTTTCATTTGAAGGCAAAAGCCCGAAAAAGCTTATGCGAAAAGAGGCGGCCCGCGCGCTTGAGAATCTGTTCGCCCAAGCCAGGCAGGACAATATTGACATTGTCGGGCAATCCGCCTATCGCAGCTACGATACACAAGAAGCTATTTTCAAGCGTCTTGCGCAAAAATACGGCAGCGAGGAAAAAGCCAACACCGTTAGCGCTCATCCCGGACAGAGCGAACATCAGACCGGACTTGCGATTGACATTACGAGCAAACGCGTCGGCTATACGCTGGAAGAAAACTTCGGTGACACGCCGGAAGGCAAATGGCTCGCCAAAAACGCGGCAAAACACGGATTCATCATCCGTTACCCGAAAGGCAAAGAAGCCGTGACAGGCTATTCATACGAGCCTTGGCACATACGTTATGTGGGCAAGGAAGCCGCAGAAGAAATCACACGTAAAGGCATCACGCTCGAAGAGTACTTGTCACAATAACTCCTTATCTTTTGGAAGAGAGATGTGCTATCGTACAATAGGAAGGTTTTTATCGTTTTTACGTTTACCGAAAGGAAAGGTGTGGCAAAATGAGCACAAAGCCATTTAATGATAATTTTTTAAAAGCCTGTCGTGGAGAAGCGCATGCCCATGTACCTGTTTGGTATATGAGACAAGCAGGCCGCTACCAGCCTGAATATCGAAAGATTCGCGAGAAATACTCGCTATTTGAAATTACGCACCATCCGGAAGTATGCGCGGAAGTTACTATGCTTCCCATCCGGCAGTTAGGCGTAGACGCGGCCATTTTATTTGCCGACATTATGACGCCGATGCCGGCCATGGGTGTGAATGTTGAAATCAAATCCAGCATCGGCCCGGTCATCGACCATCCAATTACCTGTCGGGAAGACGTCGAGAAACTGCAACCGCTTAATCCGACGGAAGATGTGCCGTATATTCTCGATACGATTAAACTGCTGCGCGAACAACTGCCGGTCCCGCTTATCGGATTCGCAGGCGCACCGTTCACGCTGGCCAGCTATTTAATTGAAGGGGGCCCTTCGCGCAATTACTATAAAACGAAAGCGTTCATGCATTCCAACCCGGAAACGTGGCATCTGCTAATGGATAAACTGGGCGAGATGACGATCGCTTATCTGCAGGCGCAAATCCGTGCAGGCGCTCAGGCAGTACAGGTATTCGATTCGTGGGTAGGTGCATTAAATGCCCAAGATTATGCGACATTCGTCGCTCCGATTATGAACCGTATTTTCTCCGCTCTTAAAGAAGAGGAAGCACCGAAGATTATGTTCGGTGTCGGGGCCGGCCACCTGCTTCAAGAATGGAACAAGCTGCCGCTTGATGTTATCGGACTCGATTGGAGAACAAGCATTGCTTCGGCTCGCCAGCAGGGCGTCACCAAGACGGTTCAGGGCAACCTCGATCCCGGTCTTCTGCTCGCTGATTGGCCGCAGCTCAAGCAAAAAGTGAAAGAGATTTTGGATCAAGGAATGGAGACTCCGGGGTTCATTTTTAACCTTGGACACGGTGTGTATCCGCAAGTGAAAGTTGAAACTCTACAGCGCTTAACCGCGTTTATTCACGAATATTCAACAGGAAAATAATAAAAAAGCGGGGCTATGAGGATGACGACAAAACGAATGGGGCTTCTTGTGATGGCATACGGAACGCCGCGCAGCACCGAAGAGATTGAACCGTATTATACACATATCCGCCGTGGCCGCAGACCAACGCCGGAACTGCTGCAGGAGCTGACCGAGCGCTACGAAAAAATCGGAGGCATCTCCCCGCTCGCCCGCATTACGGAAGAGCAGGCCAAATCGCTTGAAATAGCGCTTAATCGTATGCAGGACGAATATGAATTCAAATCGTATCTCGGCCTAAAGCATATTACGCCGTTTATCGAGGACGGTGTAAGGCGTATGCACGCGGACGGCATCAAGGAAGCGGTGAGTATCGTATTGGCCCCCCACTACTCGACATTCAGCGCCAGATCGTATAACAGCCGCGCTCATGAAGAAAGCGGGAAACTCGGCGGTCCTGTTATCCATTCCATCGACAGTTGGCATGAAGAGCCTGCCTTCATCCGCTATTGGGCGGAGCAGTTGAAAGAAACTGTTGCGGCCATTCCGGAAGCGGAACTCGACAAAACCATTGTTATTTTCTCGGCGCACAGCCTGCCGGAAAAAATTATTCAGATGAATGATCCGTATCCGGACCAGATTGCAGACAACGCACGGATGATTGCCGAGAAGGCCGGTGTACCGCATTATACAACCGCCTGGCAAAGCGCGGGCCGTACACCGGAGCCATGGCTCGGTCCGGACATATTGGACAAAATGCGCGAACTGCATAGCGAAGGCTACACTACCATGGTGTTCTGTCCGATCGGTTTTGTATCCGATCATCTTGAAGTACTGTACGACAATGATTATGAGTGTAAAAACTTGGCTGATGAGTTAGGCATCCGCTACCTGCGCCCGCCGATGCCGAATACGCATGACACGTTTATTGAAGCACTCGCATCTGCCGTACTTAAGAAGCTAGAAGAAAGAAAGTGATGAATGATGAGCACGCAAGAAACCCTTACAGTCGCGATTGTCGGGGGCGGCATTACCGGATTGACAACCGCGTATTACCTGCAGAAAGCGATTCGTGAACAGAAGCTGCCCATCAACTATATATTGTTGGAAGCAACCGACCGTCTGGGCGGCCAGGTACAGACCGATTATACAAACGGGTTTGTTATAGAACGTGGGCCGGATTCTTTTCTGGCGCGCAAAACAAGCGCTTCTCGTCTGGTAAAAGAAGTAGGGCTTGAGGATGACCTGGTGCGCAACCAGACAGGACAAGCGTATATCCTGAATAATGACCGCCTGTATCCAATTCCGGGCGGTGCTATCATGGGTATTCCAACCAAGCTGGCACCGTTTGTGACCACCTCGCTATTCTCGCCAGCCGGAAAGATACGCGCTGCGCTTGATCTGGTACTGCCGCGCGGAGAACAAAAAGACGGAGATCGCTCGCTGGGTGAATTTTTCCGCCATCGTCTCGGTAACGAAGTAGTGGAAAACTTAATTGAACCCCTTTTGTCCGGTGTGTACGCGGGAAATATTGACGATTTAAGCCTAATGTCTACTTTCCCGCAGTTTTATCAGGTAGAGCAAAAGTACCGAAGCCTGATTCTTGGCATGCGGTCCACGACGCCGAAGCAACCCAGGTCTGCCGCTGATAAAAAAACGCCAAGCGCGTTTCTCACGCTAAAGGGCGGGCTTCAATCTCTCGTAGAGGCAATTGAACAAAGATTGGACCCTGCCTGTGTCCGCAAGAATATGGAAGTAGATAAAATTTCCAAGACTGATGAGGGATACTCGCTGCGCTTATCTGACGGTACCACCATTTTAGTCGATAGCATCATTATGACGACACCGGCGCAGACGACCCGTGAGGTGCTATGCGACTACCCATTTATCAACTTGCTCAAAGAGATGCCGACAACATCCGTGGCAACCGTTGCTCTTGCATTCACTGAATCGGCCATTCAACAGGATATCAACGGAACCGGTTTTATCGTCTCCCGTAATGCACACTATAACATTACAGCATGTACATGGGTGCACAAGAAATGGCCTCATACAACACCGAAAGGCAAAGTACTGCTGCGCTGTTTTGTAGGGCGTGCAGGAGAAGAAGAGATTGTGTATGAATCGGACGAAAAGATTATTAAAGCGGTGCTTACCGACCTGAATAAAATCATGAAAATTGATCAGGAGCCCGAGTTCTATCGTATTACTCGTTGGAAGCAAATCCGGCCTCAGTACGTGGTCGGCCATCAGCGGCGCATGGATAAATTAGAGAGCGAGCTAAACGCTCACCTGCCCGGCATTTTCCTCGCCGGTGCTCCGTACCATGGCGCCGGACTTCCGGACTGCATCGATCAGGGTGAGGCTGTCGTGAACAAAGTGCTGAAGTTCTTGCACATTCCGGAGCTTGTAGCTGAAACGATATGATTGTTATAACGAAAGCGACGAATTTCTTTATTCCGTCGCTTTCTTACTGTTTTTATGTAAAGAGGCGTCATACAGGACGCCCCATCCATGCGACTTTTTCATGTGTTATTTTCCGCTAAGCTGCTGCTGAGACATTTGCACCAAGCGCTTTGTGATTTCGCCGCCAACAGAGCCGTTAGAGCGGGCATATGTGTCAGCGCCCAGCTGTACGCCGAATTCGGCTGCAATTTCGTATTTATACTGATCAAGCAGTTGTCCCGCCTGCGGAACAAGCAGCTTGTTTCTTCCTTGTGCCATACTTCTTCACCTCCTGCTTGAAGTACTGTTAGTGTGTGTCGGAGGTGAAGTTTTATGAAGCGAACATGTTTCCAAGCAGGGAAAAGAGACACAGTATCATGTCTGTTCCTTTTCCTGGTTTTTGGAATGGTAAAAATTCTATATGGTTTATCTGACGAGTGTGTAAACAAAAAAGGAGAGCGATGGAACTCTCCTCTAAAAAGCGATTGGTATTTAATCTTTAAACAAAAGGGATGCACCGGAAATGCCCGGGTCTGTCATTTCGTACGGATCAAGAATCAAATCCAGCTCTTCTTCCGTTAGCACATTATAGTATAAGCACAGCTCACGCACCGATTTACCGGTAAGAATAGCTTCACGGGCGATGCGTGCCGCTGTCTCATAACCGAGATGCGGATTGACGGCCGTGATAACACCCACACTTTTGTCCACGTATTCTTTCAGCTTCTCTTCATTGGCAACAATGCCTTCCACACAGTATTCACGGAACACGCGGAAGCCGTTATTCATAATGCTGATCGATTGCAGAAGATTGAAGACAAGCACCGGCTCCATTACATTCAGCTCCAGTTGACCGGCTTCGGAAGCGAGACAAATCGTATGATCGTTACCGATAACCTGGAATGCGATTTGATTGATAACCTCGGCCATAACCGGATTCACTTTCCCCGGCATAATCGAGGAGCCCGGCTGACGGGCCGGAAGCGAGATTTCACCCAGGCCTACGCGCGGGCCGGAAGCCATCAAGCGCAGATCATTCGCTACCTTCGACATATTCATCATACATACTTTCAGTGCAGCCGACACTTCCGTATACGCGTCCGTATTTTGCGTCGCATCCACCAGATGTTCCGCTCCGACAATGGGGAAGCCGCTGATTTCAGCGAGATGCTTCACAACGCTCTTAATGTAACGCGGATCGGCGTTTAAGCCTGTCCCTACGGCGGTGGCTCCCATGTTTACTTCGTACAGGTGCTGGCGGGATTGTTTAATGCGCTTCATGTCCCGCTCCAATACACGGCGATATGCTTCGAATTCCTGACCGAGACGAATCGGCACAGCGTCCTGCAGATGAGTACGCCCCATTTTGATAATATGATCAAATTCTTTTGCCTTTTTCGCAAACGTATCATGCAGTTCTTGCATGGTTGCCAACAGCTTTTCCAACATAGAAAGCGTCGCTAAATGAATCGCCGTCGGGAATGCATCGTTCGTCGATTGAGCCATGTTGACATGCGTATTCGGACTTAATTGAAAGTAATTCCCCTTCGCTTCCCCGATAATTTCAAGACCGCGGTTGGCAATGACCTCATTCGTATTCATGTTGATGGATGTACCGGCGCCCCCCTGAATCGGATCGACGATAAACTG
>NZ_DFMZ01000047.1:14889-15439 GCF_002375825.1 Aneurinibacillus sp. UBA3580 | reverse complement strand
TGAATCGGATCGACGATAAACTGATCATGCAGCTTGCCGTCGATAATTTCTTGCGCCGCCTGGACAATTGCATTGCCGAGGCGCGGATTAAGCTGCCCGGTCTCCATATTGGCGAGCGCGGCCGCTTTTTTTACCATGGCCATTGCCACAATGAGCGACTCGTGAATACGGTAACCCGTAATCGGGAAATTTTCCACCGCCCGCATCGTTTGCACGCCATAATAAGCGTGAATCGGCACCTCTTTTTCACCAAGGAAATCCTTCTCTATGCGGTAATTTTTGTCTTTCATATCTGGTAACATCTCCTATAGCGTAATATAAGGTTCATAGTTAGAAAAGAATTTGGATTAGCAGAAAACCAATGACCACAGCGGATGCAGTGGACACGAGACCCGGAATCATAAAGCTATGATTTAAAATATACTTTCCGATGCGTGTCGTACCCGTACGGTCAAAGTTAATCGCTGCGATTATCGTACCATAATTCGGGATAAAGAAGTAGCCGTTTACGGCCGGAAACATCGCAATAAGAAATGGAGCCGGAATGCCG
>NZ_DFMZ01000047.1:0-14785 GCF_002375825.1 Aneurinibacillus sp. UBA3580 | reverse complement strand
AATGCCGAGCGCAATGCCAAGCGGCATAAGCGCACGAACGGTGGCGGCCTGGCTATAGAGCAGAATCGACAGCAGGAACAACGCGAAAGCGAACAACCAAGGTACGCTGGTCACCATACTCTTAATCGATCCACTGAGCAAGTCCATATTACCGGCAAAGAATGTATCGCCCATCCAGGCAATCCCAAAGATGCCGACAACCGCCTGTACACCGGCAATAAACACATTCCCTTTCACTACATCATCCACATTCACTTTGCACAACAGAATAATCAGTGCTGCAGTTGTCAGCATGACAATTTCAATTGCTACCGGCATTGCCATCCGCTCCAGTTTGCCTCCCGCATCCCATGCCGGACGAAGGTCCGGGAAGGTGCCAAGCAGCACCACGGCAAACGCCGCAGCCAGGAACAGGAAAACAGATAGCTTAGCCTGTTTGCTTACCTGCTGATGCTCTTGCTGCTGGTTCATCGGTGGAACGAGACCTGCTTCCATCCGACTTAAATATTCTGGATCTTTATCCAGATCTTTTCCCATCCGACTGGCAAACACGGCGCCAATCATACAGCCGAGGAAAGTAGCGGGTATACTAGTGATTAGGATGTCAATTAACTGGATATCATATCCGGCGATAAGACCTAAGAGCGCTACCGTAGCGGCTGAAATCGGACTTGCGGTAATCGCCTGCTGCGAAGCGATAACTGCAATGGACATCGGTCTCTCCGGACGCACACCGGATTCACGCGCCACCTCGGCGATAACGGGGAGAACGGAATATGCCACATGTCCTGTGCCCGCACACAGTGTAAACAGATAGGTGACGATCGGTCCCATAAAAGTAATACGGGACGGATTCTTGCGCAGCATTCTCTCAGCAACCTGAACAAGATAGTCCATGCCTCCCGCCGCCTGCAACGCTCCCGCTGCCGTAATCACGGCAACAATCATCAGCATAACATCAATCGGTGGGGACGTCGGCTGTAGATGAAATACGAACGTCAGCACGGTCAATCCGACCCCTCCCATAACTCCAAGGCCCACTCCTCCAAGACGCGCACCAACAAAAATACTAAGAAGCACAACGAGGAATTCAAGCCAGAACATAAAAAACACCTCACAGTATAAACACAATCAAAAATATAATGAATGCCATAAGCAGGGTGTATTACTTACCGCATCTTCATTATACTTCCGGCTTTTTCCTGTGCACGTACAATATGTGAAAAAATGGTGAGCAAACAATTAAACATTATTCACAAACTAATTATGCACCGTGTAATATTAAGGTACTTCGTTATCCCCTATCCCAATCACGGATACGGCATCCTTATAGCAAAACAAAAAACCTGCCCATAGAAACAAGCAGGTCATTTTTTTACGGAAGTTTGCGTTTGTGTTATCGCAATCGGATTAGGGCCTGGTTTATCTCCGGCCATTTCGTTGTACTGCTGCACTTTTACGGCACCAAAGGCAAATACCGCAAAGAACATGCCCGACAACAAAACGCCCACGATGCTGTTTAGAAAACTTCCTTTCTTCGTGAAGACAGAAAGAAGAGAAAGTAACGAAAATCCCAGAAACACCAGCGTACAAAAAAAGCCCATCAAACTAATCGGTCCCCAGATCATCATTTCCACCCCGTTTCTCTTCTTCCATCTCTTTGCAATACAATATAAGTATTATATTCATAGTTTCCAGGAATTAATAACCATATAAAAAACAAGTCTTTATACCTTAATTATAGGTATTTTATCTCGACAAACAATAGGCTTTACGAAGAAAAGTGGATTTTCTGCGAATCCGGCTATGGATTCCCTTCGATTCTTACACGATTTTTTATACAATAAGATTGCTAACATAAAGTGGTTAGTAGACAAAGTAAGGAGGAACTGACTGTTGGAACTTGCGCAATGCATTCGAGACGTTCATGCCAGGATGCCCGAAGAGTACATCGAAATCCCTTCCACTCCATTGCTATTTAAGAAAGGGCATATTTATCCTGTATTTAAAGATGAAGCCAATAACTGGCTCACAACAGACGAGGAAGGATTCCAGCACATTGTCGCTTCAGGGGTTGAGCGTGTGCTTGAGGATTACTGGTTCTCCCGGCATTTCAAATTACTCTGACAGCGAATATCTCCCGCCCTTGACCAACTGCTGCAGCAGCACATAGCGGCGCAGCGCGGTGAAATCCTGTTTTGTAATCGATAAGATTTCGCAGCCGTACCGGTATCCGTCATCGGCCAATTTCTCATGCCGAAGAATTGTTTTTGTTTTAATGGCTAAGTCAGGCACATCAAATAGAATATAATAAGAATGATTTACTTTCAGAGGATCGTGTGAGACAAATCCAAAGCCCTGTATACTTACATCAATAATACGAATACGTAAATCTGCAGGGATTTCATACACTTTTTCACTTAAATAGTCATTAATAAACGCCGACAGTTCGACTTTGACACGGGGCCACCTGCGCCGATTATTCGGAAAATTTGTCTCGAATAAAGGGACAAACAGGCAAATATACTTTTCACTTTTTTTTACGATTTTTACAGAAAACTTCCTGCCCCCATAAAAAAAAACGAGAAAATCACCCACCGTAAACGCTTCTGGATTTTTTACCTCAAGATACAGAAGCTCTCCTTCCGCCATCTCCATTCTTCCTAGTTCCAATTTCCCCCTATACTCAAATTGCACAATCTCCATATGTCTCACCTCATCCACCGCATAAAAATAAAAGCAAGGACTTCAGTGAAATTTTACCCAATAACAAGGAATTTTGGAATGGATAATAAGCTTCAATAATTTAGAGAAATATTGAACTTTTTATTCCAAAAAAGGATTTCCTATTGTTTTCATAGAATGTAATACTCTACCGGAATTACACCTTTTGTATCTAAGACTAACATCGTATTTATTTATTTCTTTATTTCATTTAAAATGCTTTTTATCTTTTATACATCCTGAAAAAAGAGAGAGTTAAGCGTGCGAAAAAAACAACCCCTTCTTATTGTCCTATGTCTCTTTTGTTGCCTGTTGTTTGCTTTGAGTTTCTTATTGGAAAGAAAGGTCTCTGCCGAAGAACGCTCTTCTGCCGCGTATCCGCTGGATGTGGATAAGGACGGCATGCAGGAATATCGGCTTGAAGCGAAAGGATGGATAACATCCGTTACACCCGTCGTCACATCTAATACGTATGAACATGCCGTTTACACTCATTATCATTACAAAAAAAATGGGCGTTCTTTCCACCTGACATTTGCGCAAATGGAAAACGGAAGCGTTCTCTATTTTGTCCGGTATACCGCTTCTAGTAAGGCCGAGCCCGTACAATTGCAGATTACCGCTCTGGATACAGACATCAATCAAACCGCCTGGCTTACCACCGGCAAGGAAAAGGGTTGGAAAAAAACATCACAGATTTCCGATTCCTTCTCTTCCTCGCTGTATATAGATGCAAATCATCTGTTCTATCGAATCGGCAAGGTCGATGCGCACAAGCCGCTCGGCTATACGGTATATACCGAGCAACCGCAGGCGGAGGCAAAGGTTAAACATATGAAATTGCGATTCGGCCACCTATTTTCCCTGACACTAAGCGCAAATGCGAATACCGAGTCCACCACCTGGGGGATGCTGTCTGCAGTACCGCTTATTCGTTGGGATAACCAGCAGGCTGCCGCCAAAGCTGCCCTGCTCGAATTTGAATATGACAAAAAATTGCGAGAAGACGGAGCGTACTACCTCAACGAGACGACATACCGACCGTATGAACCGCACTCTTTCTACCGAAATCCTGCCAACGGTGACGGTCTGCGTGCTCTTTCCTTCCTGTCCGGCCAGGAAAACGGCGTATGGTTCGTCAATGTCGCTTCTCATCTTGCTTATGCATCCCTTAGAACGCAAACTAGTGAAGGATATTGGGAAACACAGCCACGATCCGAGTGGCTGCACAAAGAATATAATATCGGGTACCGCTATATGGATAATCGCCGAAACGCTGACAATGCTACATTCCTTCTGCGCTTCAACCAGGCGATGCCGGATCCGGCCATAAAGCAGGCGCTGCGCAAATGGGATATGTATCTTGAACGCTATTCCACACAGCACGGCATGAAAGTCGGCCAAAACGGCCTCTTTCTGCCCGATTATGTAGGTGGTGCAGGCTCGAAACAAACGCATACCTCCCTGAACCATCAGGCTGCCAATATGAATTACCTGTACGAGGCATTCGTGTATGACGGCGATGAACAGAAGAAGCAGTTGGCCGATCGGTTGCTGGAGGGGATTGTGGCCACGAAAAACCGTTGGGTCAAGCCTGATCACAACCTATACTATGCGTTATACCCGAATTTGAAGCCGCATGCGTATCCGGACTATGCATATTTGACGAGAGATGACTTAGCGCTTTCCCAGTATTTACTCAATAAAATTTACGGAGAGCCCAGCGCCGATTTGCAATTTTTAATCGACAGCAAGAATGAATGGCTGCGCACCCGCTGAAAAAAACGAGGCGGCACAGGAATACGACCTGGTCCCTCGTTTTTTGTGACATACACGGAAGTTGAAACTTTTTTTACGCTGGCACGTATGCATGGTGAGTACCGAATGAAGGAGGAAAAAACATGATTAAATTGCTGCTTGGCGGCATCGTCGTCGTAGTCCTGCTCGCACTCGTATTCGGCCTTCTGCTGGTAGGCGGATTGGCGATGGGCGCCCGAAAACTGATGGGCAAAGGCCGCGGCGGTTTCTCCCCTCGCTCCTATGGACACCGTCATTACAAAAAACATAAATACTCCAGCATGAGCTTTTTCAGCAGCTAACCACCTGTTTGTCGGTTTCTTCTATATTTAAAAACAAAGCCCCGCTCTGCCGATTCGGCAAAACGGGGCTTTCCTTCATTTATTCTACCGCTGTTTCACATACCGCTTGTCTTTCATGAACATGCGCCAAAAATAAATAAATCCCGGCATTAAAATCGCAAACCCGACAATATAAGAGGCGAACAGAGCACGGAACGTATTCGGGTGAGTAAAAGCGGATTCGATCGTGACATGCGGATATACGATATACGGCAGATGCGCTTTTCCGTATGCATAACTTGCCAGCAAGTACTGAGCCACAACACCAAGCACCGCAATACGGGGTCTTCCCTGCATATGTTCTTTCTGTCCGCCGGGCCACCAGAGAGCCGTATATCCGATAAGAAACAGGGCGGCGGAGAAAAGCAGCAAATTGATCTGCTGCAGCAAATTCTCATACAGCCACGCCGCTTCGCTTTTCATTGAAGCCACCAACACCAGCCCCATAAAAAAGGAAAGAGGTCCGTTTAAAATCGCGTCGCGCCGATACAGTCGGTACGCTTCCTGCTCACCCGCTACACGTGAATAGTCCGCAAGCAAGAGTGAGGATAAAAAGAACGTGGTGCTGATGGCGAATGCCATATACGAAAGCCCGCTGGCGCTCGTCAACAGCTTGCCGAGCAGCAATTCTTCATACCCGTTCGCCGTACCGATAAATCCGCCCTGGGTTATGGGAAGCACCAGAATGAGCAGGGCGGGAATAAACAACCCGCTGATGCCTGAAACAATGGCGAGCTTTTTTTCGTACCCTTCCATCGAGTGCGAATAGACAAGGAATGCGCTGCGAATCGCCAACAGAAGCAGGATTAAGCTTCCAGGAACCAGCAGCACTGTTCCGAGCGTAAATGTGGCACCCGGGAAGAAGCTTACCAGCGCGACAACGATGAGTACGACAAATGTGTTCGTCACTTCCCACGAAGGAGAAAGATACCGGTTGGCGATATTGGTCGCTTTGCTCTGTTCATGGTTGCGGTATATCATCGACCAGAAACCGGTTCCGAAATCGATGGACGCAGCGACCGAATACACGAAGACGAACAACCAGAGTATGGCAATAGCAATGAGTTCATCGCTCACCGACCGCACATCCCTTCCCATTTTATTGTACTTCTCATGAACCGATCGCGCTCCCTTCCAGCTCCTTCTCCAGAGGATGACGCCTGAAATAATGGCGCAGCACAACCACGGTCGCAATGCCCAATATGAGATAAATGGTGACGAATAGCGCAAAAAGCAGACCGATGTTACCCGTCTGCGTCACCGAATCTGCCGTCAGCATCGTCCGGTACAGCACCCAGGGCTGGCGTCCGGTACAGGCGAAAATCCAGCCGAACTCGATCCCCATCACGGCGAGCGGTCCGGATGCGATAAACAGCCACATCAACCAGTGCGGAAACGCCTCCCGCTTCAACAGATGACGCCAGGCAAAACCGATAATCGACAGCAAAATCAACAGCGATCCGATGCCTACCATCCCGTTGAACAGCGTATGTACATACAGCGGCGGCCAGTATTCCCGCGGAAAGTCGTTAAGACCTTTCACCACTTCATCGAACCGGTTACCCGCAAGAAAACTCAGCGCCCACGGAATTTCAACCGCATACTTAACACTTTGCGTCGCTTCATCCGTATAACCGCCAATCGCAAGCGGCGCATAGGCCCGCGTCTCAAACAACCCTTCCGCGGCCGCCAGTTTCTCCGGCTGATACTCGTGCAGCATCTGCGCGGATTCGTGGCCGTTGAGTGCCGTCCCAACGGAGAATAAACCGCCGATCGCAAGCGACATCATCAGCGCTTTGCGGTGAAATAAAAACGCTTTCCCCCTGCTTTTGTGCTTCAGCATTTTAAATGCAGCCACCGAAGCAATGACAAATGCGCCCGTCATATATGCGGAGAGTCCGACATGGACCGCTGAGACTGCAAAGCTCGGATTGAAAAATCCCGCCCACGGATCGACATCCACGATCTGACCGTTCTCAATTCTGAATCCGGTGGGCGTTCCCTCAAACGCATGCACATTTGTAATGAGTACGGCAGAAGCCAGGGCTCCAAGCGCCACAAGGCTTACGCTAAGAATTCGCATCCCCGCGGAAAGCCGGTCCGCGGCATAGACATAGATCGACATAAACAAGGCTTCCAGCAGAAATGCGAAAATCTCAATCTGGAACGGCAGTGCAATCACTTTGCCCACCACTTCCATAAAACCGGGCCAAAGCAAGGATAGCTGTACGCCCGCTATCGTGCCTGACGGAATCGCCACGCCCAAAAGCACCGCGAATCCTTTCGTCCAGCGCTGAGCCATAATGCTGTAATCTTTGTCTTTCTTCCATTGATACATAATCTCCGCCGCCAGAATCATCAGCGGAAGCCCTACGCCGAGCGTGGCGAATATAATATGAAACCCCATTGTGGTCCCAAACATTGCCCGTGCCAATTGTAAATCCGTCACTATCGTCCGCTCCTCTCGTCTGGTATCACTTCCCTTTTAGTATTTGTTTTTCCAACGGAAAGATGTATGAAAATAAAAAACACCCGCCAGGAGCGCTTGACTATACGTCCCCGACAGGTGTCTCTATACTTTTTATAGTGTGAAACGCCGCAATTGCTGCTGCATTTCTTCGGCCAGATTTGCGAGCGAATGCGAAGAAGCCGCGATTTCTTCCATAGACGATAGCTGCTCGTCTGTCGCTTTGGAAATGCTCTCCAGGCTCTGATTGTTTTCGGTTGTCCTCTTGGCGATATGATTCATCGCTGCCACCACTTCTTCCGTACTGGCAGCAATTTGTTCGGTCGAGGCGGAAATCTCCTGGATTTGTCCCGTAACTTCCTGTACGGCTCTATCGATATCCAGGAACGATTCACCCGCGGCAGTGACGGTATGAATACCGCCCTCAACTTCTGACGCTCCCTGTTTCATGGCATTCACCATGCCCTCAATCTCGCGCTGGATACGGTGGATTTCCTGCTCGATGCGGTGAGATGCTTCACCGGTTTGGTTTGCCAGCTTACGCACCTCATCCGCCACTACAGCAAAGCCGCGGCCCTGATCTCCTGCTCTTGCCGCTTCGATCGCCGCGTTCAACGACAGCAGATTCGTCTGCTCTGAAATTTCATTAATGAACGCTACAATCGTTCCAATTTCTCGGGATCGTTCGCCCAGCATCTCCATCTTCTCATCCAGTTGCCGTACCGTTCCATGAATGGCGCTCATTTTCTCCGATACTGTCTCGATCGCGTGCTTGCCTTCGCCAGATAATTGACTGGCACGTACCGCCGAGTCCGATACGGTTTCGGCACGGACGGCAATATGCTGAACCGCCGTCGCCATTTCCTTGACTGTGTTCGAAGTCGCCGCTACCCGTTTTTCCTGGCTTCTATATTCTGCTACGACCCGGTGTACAATACTGGCAATGCGCCCGCTCGCTGATTTTGTCTGATCCGAACTGGCGCTTAATTGCTCGGAAGAGGCAGCTAGGTGCTCTGCCGTATCATTCATGTGAGCTACGATGTTCCGCAGGGATTCATTCATTTGGTTAAAACTATGGCCCAACTGTCCGAATTCATCCCTTGATTTGACATTCATTTGTGTGCGCAAGTCACCTTCTTTAATTTTATGTGCACCCATCATTAGTTTTTTAAGAGGCGCCGTCATGGAAGAAACGAGAAAATACACAAGAACGACGCCGATTACAGTCGTCAGCGGAACCACAACCAGCATCGTGTATAGTATCGGACGCGCCGCATCATCTGTTTCCCGCTTCAGCATGGCTCCGCCAATCTTCCAGCCGGTCTCCGCATTGGACACATATGTTAACTTTTTCTGTTCCCCTTCTATCAGAGCTTCGTACTCTCCTGCCGCGGTTTGAAGCATCGGCTGAAACCAGGAAGCATCCTTTATCCTTTCTCCTGCCTGATACTCCGGATGGACGATAACGTTTCCGTCTTTGTCTGTAATAAAAGCGTATCCGCTTTTCCCGACCTGAACCTGCTTCGTAATGTCCGCCAGCTTCTTCAGACTGACATCCATTCCGACAACGCCCTTTCCGTCCCTGGTCATCCTGGCAATGGTGACGACCATATTTTTTGATGAAGCGGCAATATAAGGGCTTGTCACTATGGTTTCTTCAGGACTGCTTACCGCATCTTTATACCACGGACGCTGTCTTGGATCGAATCCTTTTTTCATCTGGGTCATCGGCCATTTGATAAATACGCCCGCTTCTGTCCCGATGTATGTACGCTCAAGCATAGGCTGTGTTTCCTGAAACTTCGTTAGTATCTTTCTTACAGCCGGATCGTTTGCGGATTGAATGGCGTCTGCCTGAAGATATCCCGCCAAAAACTCGACTTCCTGCTTCTTGGCCTCCAGCATTTGATTAATCGTATGGTTAAGAAGCTGCACATTCTGCTTTGCTGCTTCCGTCAACTGATTCTCTACTTTGGTTCGCGCCGTCTGATAGGAAAAAATGCCAATGAGAAGACTTGGCACCAACAAAGTTATTGCAAAAGCCACATTTAACTTTGCTCTCAAACCCCATCGAACGCTGTCTTTTTCTTTTTTCATTATGTCGTATCCCCTTGTGCGCTATAAAAGAACCGATTTAGAATCTTTATTCCTAATTCATAAGGTCTAAAAATTCCATAGATAAAAATATACCGCACAATTACATAAGTCAACCAATTTTTCCATTTTTTTAATAGTTTTTATAGTCTGATTATATTACTCCCGGGCTATCTTTATTTTCTCCTCCAGTCAAAATATTAAATAAATAACCTTTATACTAAACAAGCCCCATAAGATTTGCTCTCCCGGGGCATTTCTTTTTACCTTTTTACTGTACCTTCATTCTTTTGGTAAAACTCATGAAATAGCTTTAACAGTGAAGGAAATTTCACGTTACAGACAGAAATATACAATTTGGTACATTTATAATAAAAGGAATGGTTGTATATGAGTGGTAAGGAATTAAATTACGGAATTGTCGTATTACTTGAGTTTTATCCATCACGGCTTGCGTTACCAAGAGAAAAACGCAGGGAATTAGCCAGCGATTTATACTCTATTGTTGGCAAGTATTCCGAAAATGTAAAAATTAAAGATGTTAAGATAGGCATTCAAAATGCTTACAAATCTTTTGAGACAGAAGTTCTTGGAATGGATACCGAATAAAAATTTATAATACGAAAAGAGTCTAGAAATAGACAAGCCGATGTCTCTTATATTAAGGGATCATCGGCTTTTATTTCGCAAGTAGCTGTTACTTCTTAATTAAAAGTCAACGTTATCCGGATCCGGGCCCACACGATGGTTATCATGTAAGGAATTAATTTTTTCCATGTCTTCTTTCGTTAACTCAAAATCAAATATATTTGCATTTTCAATAATGCGATGTTCTTTTGTAGATTTCGGAATGGTCACCACACCATTTTGCAAGTCCCAGCGCAGGATGACTTGTGCAATTGATTTATCATACTTGTCCGCAATCTTTTGTAATGTAGGGTTATCTAACAATTGACCTTGCATCAATGGAGACCAAGCTTCTAACTGGATCTCTTGTTCCTTACAAAATGCTTGTAGTTCTTTTTGTGTTAAACGCGGGTGGTATTCCACTTGATTGACCATTGGCTTAATTTCAGCATCCTGCATTAGATCTTGCAGATGATGGATCTGGAAGTTACTTACTCCAATCGCGCGTACTTTTCCTGCTTTATAAATCCTTTCGAGTGCCTTCCACGTCTCTTTGTATTTTCCTTCTACAGCCCAATGAATAAGGTATAAATCCAGATAATCTAAACCAAGTTTATTTAGGCTTGTTTCGAAAGCGGCCAGGGTGGATTCATATCCCTGGTCCGAATTCCATACTTTTGATGTCACAAATAGGTCTTCTCTAGAAATACTAGCTTCCTTAATTCCTTCTCGTATTCCCTGTCCTACCCCTTCTTCATTTTTGTAAATAGCTGCCGTATCAATACTGCGGTATCCATGTTTAATAGCTGTTTTTACTGCGTTTATCAGTTCAGGACCTTCCTCCACTTTAAATACCCCTAAACCAACCCATGGCATTTTTACACCGTTATGCAACGTTGTTGTATCTTGTAAGCTCTGTATCATAATAAGATGACCTCCCAAATGTTATGATTAAAACTATATTATTATATAAAATTACGCTACGCGACTAATTGCCCCCGATCTTTCTTTTCAAGCACCCTGCTCCAGCCTGTAAGAAGAACAGCACCTACTACCATAAGGGCTCCCACCCATGCAGTATGAATCAGTCCCATTGATTCTGTGACAATTCCACCTAGATATGAACCCATTGCGATCCCTATGTTAAATGCTGCAATGTTAATCGCAGATGCGACATCTACAGAACTTGGAACAAAACGCTGTGCAAGCATAACTACAAATACTTGTAATCCTGGTACGTTCATAAAAGCTAACAATCCCATGAAAATAATAGTAATCAATCCCACAATTTTAAATGGTGCAGTGAATGTTAAAATAAACAATACAATAGCTTGTACGATGAACATATAGAACAATGCACGGATTGGATTTCGATTAGATAGCTTACCGCCAATGATGTTTCCAATCGCAATGGCAATTCCATATACAAATAAAATGATACTGACTTTATCCGCTTTAAAACCTGTAACTTCTTGCAATAATGGAGACAGATACGTAAAAGTTACAAACGTGCCACCATACCCTAACGCTGTAATAATAAAGATAAGAAGCAAACGACCATTGGTGATGAGTTTTAGCTGATCACGGAATGAAGCTGGTGATCCTTTGCGCAAATGAAATGGAATTAACATACTGTTCGCGATTAAGGCGATTACCCCAACCGCTACAATGCCAGCAAATGCAAATCTCCAGCCAAAATGTTGACCGATAAAAGTCCCGAGCGGAACCCCTGTAACTGTGGCAACAGTAAGACCTGTAAACATAATGGCGATTGCACTAGCCCGGCGATTTTCCGGCACAAGATCCGCTGCAATTGTAGAACCAATAGACATAAATACTCCATGTGAGAATGCCGAGATAACACGAGCGACAAGAAGTATGCTAAAGCTTGTAGATACAGCTGCGACACTATTACCAGTAATAAATATAATCATAATCCACATCAATAGTGCTTTACGTGACATAGTGGACGTTAACGATGTTAACACAGGTGCTCCAACGGCTACTCCTAGCGCATATAATGAAACGGTTAAACCAGCTGTTGTAACTGAAATTTGCAAATCGCGAGCTATCAGTGGTAATAGCCCTACACTAATAAATTCTGTTGTTCCAATTCCAAACGCGCTAATCGCTAATGCCAACAATGCTAACGTACTTCGTTTTTTATCTACAGTTGTTTCTTGTTGAGTAACGTGATTAGTGCTCATATATCCCCCTCATGTTCAACTTTACATAATTATTGGATTTCCATACAACCTGACCGGATTGCATCATCATCGTATTATGTCTTTTAGCATGCTGCTTCCTCCTGGTTATCTTGTTGTATTGCCCACCCCCTTCAAACAACCTATATAATTGAAAAGGTATAGGTAAAACCGGCTGACAAATGCTATTATGGGGTATATAAATCCAAAGGGGAAGTAAGCACTTTTAAGTAATATAGGTACCGAAAAGTTGTATAGGAACTTCTAAGTACCTATAGAGTAGAAAGGAGAAAAGAATGACAAAGAAGAAATATAATATCTCAGTTGAAGCCACACTAGAAGTCATCGGAGGAAAATGGAAATGCGTAATCCTCTGTCATTTAACCCGTGGCAAAAAACGTACAAGTGAATTAAAACGTCTTATGCCTGGAATTACACAAAAAATGTTAACTCAGCAATTGCGGGAATTAGAAGAAGATGGAATTATCAATCGAATTGCTTACAATCAGATTCCCCCAAAAGTAGAATATGAGCTTAGTGATTATGGATGGAGTCTACAGGAGATTTTAGATTCTTTATGTGCTTGGGGGGAAAAACATATTATCAGAACGTATGGTGATAAGTTTTCTGTCTTAGAGGAAAACGTTTTAAATGATAAACTGAAGTAAGGAAAAAGCAACATTTGACACATGCTTCGCAAGTGTTTCTTCGCTTGCAAAATGGATGAAAAATTTAATCACTTTAAACTTTCTTTGCCGAAAAAAGATCCGGCTGTGCGCCGGGTCTTTTTTAACTCGTTCTCTTTTCTCTCGCTGGCCGCATCGCCAGCACGTTTTCAACTGAGAAGTATCTTGTCGCTCTCCGCTTGAAGCAATACGTCCGAATCCTTCCGTCTTTCACCGACAGCAATCGGATCTTCCGCTGGCTGAGTTGCCCGTTCCTATCTACATAGATGATTTTTATAATCTGTGGTGCTGGAGAGTGGAACATGGTTGGCTAACAGGAATCGATCGTATTATAAGGTCAACCAGATTTTTCTGATTGACCATTTTTATTTTGCCAGGCTTATGACATCAGTAGCCAGTATAGAGCGAGCAAGAAAGTAGAGTCAAGATTCTGACAACCAAACTGTTTTCTCCTTACTTGTAAAAACATGTTTGAGGCTGGTTAAGTTGAATCTGTCTACTCTTCTCGAAGATAATCTTCATACTGTGACAATAACAACATATAATGACGCGGAGGAGTTAAATTGGGCTTTCGTCGCCTAGCAAGTTTGAGTGCTTCATCACGGCTCAGTCCAAACTTTTGCATAAAAAAAGCAGTTATAACAAAACCACTTCTTTCCCTTCCTAACAGGCAATGAATCAGGATTCTATGTCCACTGTCGAATAAAGTATTTATTCTATAGATGAATGGAATAGTCCAATTCAGATTGGGGGCCTTCATAACATTTAATGGGGCCCAAATCATAATTTTATTCCTAAAGTCAAACGGTAGCATATCAGGTTTGGTTCGAAGATTTATGATGACGGTTATATTCTTTTGAATAAATCTCCAATCATCCTTGCTTATCCTTCCCCCGACATATAGGCGTTGAGGAATCATTTCGACCATACTCATGGTAAACCTCCTGTCTTTATGTTCATGGTATTTATATATTCATAAAAACAATTTTCGTTTTTTTTTTTAATTTTCGATTACGATGTGTATAAAAATTAAAAATCCCCTGAGACATTCCCTCAGAGGATTTGACTGTTCCCTACGCTGGCTTCGCTAATTTAAGTTATGCAGTCATGGTAAACGGTGTGCTTTTTTAATATAGAATAACAATGACTAAATACGTCCGCTTAATTGTTGTTCTGCCATCATTATCATGCGTCGAACCATTTCTCCACCTACAGAACCGTTTAGGCGGGAAGTCTGGTCAGCGCCTAATTGAATACCTAACTCTGTTGCAATTTCCCACTTTAATAACTCCAATCTTTGTTCCGATTGTGGAACAAGCAATTCATTTCTGTTTCCGCTTTGTTGTTGAGCCATGAGATAATTCCTCCTATGGAGAATGATGGTTATTGCTAATCTTAAAATCCCTCATAGGAAAGAAATTATACACTTGTTATATTGGTAATTTTTTCAGGATACAATAAAAGACTCGGCTGCATGTCGGACGACTTTCTGTCTGATGTTCAGGTGAAATGATAATCCGGCTCTTTCACCAAGAGCTTTCTTTCTTCCGCCCGAACATTCAGCAGACCGCTATGTATGCTTTTCACCAGCTCGTCTGGTTTAGAGACTACCTATGGTGAATTCCTGCATCGAAAAAGCCTTCGGTATCAACACCGAAGGCGAAGATCAATCTTCTCATTCATAAGTTTTTATGTTCTCCTGTTTAGGAGGTTGAGTAATGAAAAAAGGAAGCTTTTCTATTCCAATTAACCGGGCGTAAAGAAACAATTGACCTTTGTGGTGAACCTCATGATCAATCATAGTATCAAGCCATTATTGAATCTCTCATGGCTAAAGCCACGAGA
>NZ_DFMZ01000061.1:3199-5294 GCF_002375825.1 Aneurinibacillus sp. UBA3580 | reverse complement strand
ACAGGCATAAAAATGGAGCATACGCCATACGGCGCCATGCTCGTCTCCAAATTTATAGGATAAACGTAATATGATCTTAACATATTTTTCTTTGAGCGTTCAATTTTTTACAAAAAATATGTGAAACTATATGGTAGCTTTGGTAAGGTATTTATTTACAAGGGTCGGTACAATATCGAATTCGTTGAGTTGGCCGCAATAAAGCACATCTTCCTCTCCATGCTGCTGGGCAAGGCGTTTTCCTGTTGCGGTCTTAAGCAGAAGCCCGGGAAGTGCGCCGCCAAGCTGTAAATAGCTTGCTTCAAGTGCTATGCCTAGATCGCATACTTTGCTTGAAGGAAGAAGCTGACGGGCTCGATGCACCATCAGCCCGGCGGCCAATCCGTCTTCAAGTGCGAATTCATGGCGCGTACCCGCACAATACAGCGTGATGTCTAATTGTCGCTTGATGGCTTTCCGAATGCAGGCCTCCGCATTAAGGAAGCATCCGACAAATACATGTGTGGCACGTGCCGCCTTACTGATGGCGATGGTTCCGTCAGTGGTTGTTAGCACAAGCTGTTTACCGGGCTGCTTAAAAGCGCGGAATGCGGTAGGGGAATTGCTGTATTCAAATTCTGCCACTTTTTTTCCGTGCCTTTCCCCGGCACAGATGACCCCTTCTGTGCGCAGTCCTTGCGCCTGCCCAATCGTTTCAACGGGAAGAACGGAGGTGAAGCCTGCCCCCAGCGCAGCCACAATTGTGCTTGCTGCTTTCAGTACATCGATGACAACGACTGTTCGCCCCACAATTTGCTCCTGCCGGATCTCTTCGATTGTCTGCACGATTTCAATCCTCATGGTTCTCTCTTCCTCTTTCCCTTCGGTTTTATGTGTTTATAGTATGCCGGATAAAATATGGGCGTTCCCTTCCCCGGATATATTCCATGTTGTACATGCATACGTTGAAAAGAGGGGAGGGATACGCATGCTTGAAAAAGCGATTATCGGTATGGCGTCATTGCGTCTAATCTCAGGTTCGCTTGAAATTTTGGCCGCACTGTTAATCATTAAATTCAACGAAGTGGAGAAGGCGCTGCTCATCAATTCTAGCCTGGTGCTAGTCGGACCTCCGGTGCTTTTGCTGACGACCACTATCGGGTTAATGGGGATGGCGGACCGGATTAGCTTCGCAAAGGTCTTATGGATTCTTATTGGTATGGTCTGTATTTTAATCGGGGTTCGCAAATAGGGAGGAGGTACATGTATGCGTTATGTAGTGCAAAAAGGGGATACGGTGCTAAAAATAGCGAATCGTTTTGGTATTGGCGTGACAGCCCTGCTCAGCGCTAATCCGGCGCTTATGCGGCGCACGTATCTAATTCCCGGCCAGGTGGTGACAGTGCCTGAAGCGGTTGTCTCCTATGAAATACAGTCCGGTGATACTCTTTATTGTATTGCGAAGAACTTCGGTGTAGCACCGCAGGATTTACAGGAAGCAAACCCGTCGCTTAAAAGTCTTGCGCCGGAAGCGGAACTTATATCAGGTACGGTGCTGGTGATTCCTCACGTTCACACAGAACGTATTGTGGATACAGATGCAGAGTACACACCGTATGATCTTACCCGGAACGCAGCCATGCTGAAAGGACGGTATCCGTTTCTGCAGATCCGAACAATCGGGCATTCTGTTATGGGGAAACCTTTGTATGCTATTCGGTTGGGACAGGGGCCAAAAGAGGCGTTTTACAGCGGTGCATGGCATGCCAATGAGTGGATTACGGCGTCCGTACTTATGAAATTTGTGGAAGACATGGCACGTGCCTATGCGCAAAAAGAGACGCTACGCGGGTACGATATTGAGGAGTGGTGGCACCGGTTCAGCGTATGGGTGATGCCGATGGTAAACCCGGACGGGGTAGAGCTGTCATTGCTTGGAATTGAATGTTCGCACCCATACTATCAGGAAGTGATGGCAATCAACAACGGAACGCACAATTTTACAGGATGGACAGCTAACATTCGCGGTGTTGACTTGAACCATCAGTGGCCGGCATTGTGGGAGGAAGAGGCAAAAACAAGCCCGAAGGCACCTGCTCCCCGCCATTATGGCGGG
>NZ_DFMZ01000061.1:0-3099 GCF_002375825.1 Aneurinibacillus sp. UBA3580 | reverse complement strand
CCCGCCATTATGGCGGCCGGCATCCGTTGTCTGAGCCGGAAGCGCAGGCGGTTTACGAATTTACAAACGAGCGGAATTTTCTTGGAGTACTGGCGTACCATGCACAAGGACAGGAAATTTTCTGGGGTTTTCAACATATGGA
Organism: Aneurinibacillus sp. UBA3580; assembly: GCF_002375825.1. Classification (NCBI taxonomy): domain Bacteria; kingdom Bacillati; phylum Bacillota; class Bacilli; order Caryophanales; family Paenibacillaceae; genus Aneurinibacillus; species Aneurinibacillus sp. UBA3580. Next base: position 2,957 of record NZ_DFMZ01000061.1, on the reverse strand, counting down.
GCCCAAGGGCAGCGAGGAAATTGTCCGCAGGATGCAGACGGTAAGTACGTATACACCCATACATACGGCGGACAGTTTCGCAGGCTATAAAGATTGGTTCATTCAGCAGTACCGCCGTCCTGGGTATACGATTGAAGTGGGGATAGGCGTCAATCCGGTACCGCTCGCACAGTTTGATATGATTTATAATCAGAATCAGCCTATTCTGCTGGAAGCTCCGTTATTATTTGAGCAGTACGTGCATTTTTAGTGCAGCATATCCCAGAGCTGTTTGCCGATCAACAGGGCGGTCACGCTGATAAACAGAGGTTTTACGTAGCTGGCCCCTTTGCGGATGGCGATCCGTGAACCGAGGATAGCGCCCGCGATCATGGCGATGCCCATTAGGATGCCGTATTCATAATTCACCGATCCGAGAGCTGCAAACATAGCCAGCCCGGCGATATTACTTGCGAAATTAAGCACTTTCGCATTGCCCGCCGATCCGACGAAATCAAATCCCATCAGCAAAAAAGCGAATAAAAGGAACGAGCCTGTGCCGGGTCCGAAAAATCCGTCATAAAACCCGATAACAAGCGCTGTCATAACCGCGAAGAACACAATACGCTTGGTTACGCCTTTGTAGGTAGACTCGCTGCCCCAATTTTTCTTTATGAGTGTATAAATCGTCACCAGAATTAACAGAACGACAACGAGCGGCTTAAGGAATTCGGGTGGAATCTTCGTTACCGTATATGCGCCCGCCGCAGATCCGATAAGCGAAAGCGGGAACAGCCACGCTACCATTCGGACATTCACTTTGCCCGAACGGATAAATGAAATTGTGCTCGTGCACGAAGACATCGTGCTTGCCAGCTTGTTGGTTCCGAGCACGACCGTAGACGGAAGCCCCGTTAACAGCAGCGCCGGAATCGAAATCAAGCCTCCGCCGCCGACGACCGAATCGATAAATGATGCGAGAAAGCCGGCCGCCATAAGAAACAGCAGCATCTCTATACTGATTTGCTCCATACTATCCCTCCGACAATGATAAAAAATAAAAGCCTATTTTTTACTATACTATAATTTGCGAACAAAATATGAAAAAAGATTCGGCCGAGAACATTCGTTAGATAATATAGACTGTTCTTTTTTTTTGCAATCATAACGCTTTTGTAAAATAAACGCATTTATTCCGGGCTTTATATAGAGTATAATAAGTACCTGGTTATAATTTAAGGTTTTCATCGGGGTTTAGGAGGGACATATGGAACAGCAAGCGATTTACGCCATCGTTATTTTCTTACTTACGTATGCGCTCATCATCTCGGAAAAAATCCACCGTACCGTTGTGGCAATGCTCGGTGCGGCGCTGATGATTGTATTCGGAATTGTCGATCAGGAAACGGCCCTGCATCATGTCGACTTCAATACGCTGGGACTGCTGACAGGCATGATGATCATTGTAACGATTACTGCGCAGACCGGCCTTTTTAAGTATATAGCGATTTGGGCGGCCAAGAAAGCAAAGGGGGATCCGGTGCGCATTCTTGTAGCGCTAGGACTCATTACCGCTACGGCGTCCGCTTTCCTTGACAATGTTACAACGGTTCTCTTGATGGTACCGGTAACATTCAGTATTACGCGCCAATTGCGTGTATCGCCCCTGCCGTATTTGCTGACGCAGGTATTTACGTCCAATATCGGAGGTACGGCTACATTAATTGGTGATCCGCCGAACATTATGATTGGAAGCGCAGTCAAAGAATTAACGTTCGCCGCTTTTATTATTAATCTTACACCGGTTGTCATTGTTATTTTGCTGGTTACCGTTGGCATTCTCGCCGTCTGGTACCGCAAGCAGTTAAAGACGACACCGGAACTGAAGCAAGAATTGATGCATATGAGTGCGGAAGACGAACTTTCCGACCCGACGTTGTTGAAGAAGTGTCTGGTAATTTTGGCGCTGACCATTGGTGGGTTCTTCGCCCATCAGGCGTTGCATATTGAGTCGGCGACCGTGGCGCTGACGGGGGCTTTCCTGCTGTTGCTTATTACAGGTGAGCATTATCTTGAAGAAGCGTTGACCCGCGTGGAGTGGACAACAATCTTTTTCTTTGTCGGTTTGTTCGTGCTGGTATCAGGATTGGTGGAAACGGGCGTTATCGCCAAGCTTGCGCAACAGGCTATTGAGTTGACGGACGGCGATGTAACAGCAACAGCCATGTTAATCCTTTGGATGAGCGCTATCGCGTCTGCGTTTGTTGATAATATTCCGTTCGTTGCGACGATGATTCCGATGATTCAGGAGATGGGCAAGATCGGCATTTCTGACTTAGAACCGCTCTGGTGGTCCCTGGCGCTTGGCGCATGTCTGGGCGGTAACGGTACGCTAATCGGTGCAAGCGCGAATGTCATCGTGGCAGGGATGGCGGCGAAAGAAGGTCATCATATTTCGTTTGTTACATTTATGATGGTGGGCTTTCCGCTGATGATTTTGTCCATTATCATTTCGACGGTTTATGTTTACCTGCGTTATCTAATGTAGAACCAAAAGTGGAAGGATTGGCAGTTTTATGAATAGAATTTTATCTAATATGGAATGGGTATAATAGGGACGGCGCCTGCGAAAGAGTTTGCAGGCGCCATTTTTAATCGGTTACAAAAAGTTCGCACCTTGACTAATGTAAGTTGTGTTATTTAGTATGGTTTTATACATTGCAAGAGGAAAGGAAGGCGAGGCAGTATGAATGACGTACTAAAAGTGATGACCAATCATCGTTCCATTCGTAGCTATACAAACGAACCGGTGAACGATGAACAGTTGAACGCCATTATGGATGCAGTGCAGGCTGCGCCCACTTCCATTAACGGACAGCATGTAACGGTCATCTGCGTGAAAGACCCGGTTAAGAAAAAGAAGATTGCCGAATTGGTCGGCAATCAGGCGTGGGTTGATCAGGCGCCTGTATTCCTGC
>NZ_DFMZ01000074.1:3603-3818 GCF_002375825.1 Aneurinibacillus sp. UBA3580 | reverse complement strand
ATAAAGTGAAAGGGCTTTCAGCTCTTTCGGACGCTTCAGCAGAATACGGCCGACACCGTTTTCTACATTAAATAAGACTTCGTTGCTGGTTTGTACTGTGTTCTCCACTCTATGACCTCCTAATTCTTTCGCGCTATTTTGTATTTTTTCGACAAAAAGCCGGCAAACTCCTTTTTTTTCGGCACATTGTTTCGCCATGGTGGTTTTCTGTGAAA
>NZ_DFMZ01000074.1:0-3466 GCF_002375825.1 Aneurinibacillus sp. UBA3580 | reverse complement strand
CGTTCGCCTTTTTCTACATTGAGCAAAGATAAGCAGGCTATCCCCGCAGTTCCTGCGGTTGAATACAAAAAGTTCGTATTGGCTTGCCATCTTTTCTTGGCTTTTGACACTTGGTTTTCGTGCCAGAGGTAAACGGTATCACATAGGTCGGACAATGGACGTGTCAAAAAACACGCCTTGTCCGAAGCCGATTCATCTCATGCCTGAAATCACGAGTGTTCCCGGCTAATTCATAAAAAAACGGAAAGCGAGGATCTCTCACCTTCCGAATTCATACATTACCAGCTTGATTTTTTTACGCCAGGCAGTTGTCCTTGATACGCCAGGTCGCGGATACAAATCCGGCACAGCTTAAACTTGCGGTACACGGAGTGCGGACGGCCGCACCGTTCGCAGCGGGTATAAGCCTGCACTTTGAATTTCGGTTTCCGCTTCGATTTTACAATCATTGACTTCTTTGCCATAACTTCCTCCTTTTTACTTAGTTCTTCTTTATTTTAAACACACACGTGTAGACTACACAAACATACTTATCTATCATACCACGTTAGCTGAATAGGTGCAAAGCATGCGCCTAGCTTTTCTGCGCCTCAATTTCTTCCACCAGAAGGCTCAGTTCCGCCCACCGTTCCACTTTTGCCTCCAGCTCCGCGTCCACTTTCTCTTTCTCATCCGTCAGCTCCCGCAAGCGGTTATAGTCGCTTCCCGTTTGCGCTATCTCCTGCTCAAGCGCTTCACTCCGCTGTTCCAATTCGCTGATTTCCTGTTCAATTGTCTCAAATTCCATCTTCTCCTTATACGTAAGCCGGCGGGGTTTGTCTTTTTTCTCCCGTGCTTCCGGCTCCTTTTTCGCTTGCCCGACCTCTGCCTGCTTCTGGCTCTCTTCGTGCCTGCGAATCTCCAGGTATTCGCTGTAATTGCCGAAGTACTCTTTGATACTGCCGCCTTCGAACGCAAACAGACGGTCCACCGTCCGATCCAGAAAGTAACGGTCATGCGACACGACAAGCACGACGCCAGGAAAGCTTTCCAGATAATCTTCAAGAATGGACAGCGTCTGAATATCCAGATCGTTTGTCGGCTCATCAAACAGCAAAACATTTGGCTCGCTCATCAGCACACGCAGCAAATACAGACGCCGCTTCTCGCCTCCGGACAGGCGGCTAAGCGGGGTTCCGTGCGCTTCCGGCGGAAACAGAAAACGTTCCAGCATCTGTCCTGCCGACAGCGTCTTGCCGTCCGCTAAACGGACAACATGGCCGGCTTCCTTAATATAGTCAATCACCCGCTGGTTGCCATCCATCTCCGTATTCTCCTGCCCGTAGTAGCCCAGACGAACGGTTGGACCCAATACGGCTTCGCCTTCGGTTGGAGTAAGCTTGCCTGTAATGATTTTCAGCAATGTCGATTTGCCACTGCCGTTTGGCCCGACGATGCCGATGCGATCCCCGGGCACGGCAATATAGCTGAAATCACGGATAAGCGTTTTGCCATCAAACGCCATCGAGATATGATCCAGCTCAATAATCTTTTTGCCGAGGCGCTGTGATTTCAATTCGATTTCAAGCGCCTGCTGCTGGGCCTGCGGCTTGTTCGCCTGCATCTCATGAATGCGGTCGATGCGCGCTTTCTGTTTCGTCGTGCGCGCTTTCGCCCCCCGGCGCAGCCATGCGAGTTCGCGGCGCAGAATATTTTGGCGGGTCGCTTCCGTCGCCGCCTCCCGCTCTTCACGCTCCGCTTTCTTCTCGAGGAAATAGCTGTAGTTGCCGTCATATGTGTACAATCTGCCGCGGTCCAGCTCGACAATGCGGTTTACCACACGGTCGAGAAAATAACGATCGTGCGTAATCAGCAACAGTGCACCTTTATATCGCGCCAAGTAGCCTTCCAACCACTCCACCGTTTCGTTGTCGATATGGTTCGTCGGCTCGTCGAGGATGAGAAGGTCTGCTGGATTAATCAATGCGCGCGCCATCGCAACCCGCTTGCGCTGACCACCGGACAAACGATCCACCTGCGCCGAGAAATCATGAATGCCAAGTCGGGTCAGGATTGTTTTTGCGTTCGTCTCCACGTCCCAGGCACCCGCACGATCCATTTGCTCATTCAAATCCGCCAGCTTTTGCTGCAGTCTGGCATTCTCCGGCTCACGGCTAATCTGCTCAATGGTCTGCTCGTACTCTTTCACCAACTGGATTAATGGCGAGTCGCCGGCAAAAATCTGATCCAGCACCGTTCCTTCTTCAAATACAGGATTCTGCGGAAGAAACTCCACGCGCACCCGACTGCCTATCGTTACCGTACCTTCATCGGGTGGAGTCATACCGGCCAGCACTTTCAACAGCGTCGATTTGCCCGTTCCGTTGACGCCGATAATGCCGATTCGCTCCCCGTCTTGGATCCCGAACGAGATATTTTCAAATAAGGTCTTCATTCCATATGATTTCGAAAGATTTTCTGCCGTTAAAATATTCATGTTTAAAACGTCCCTTTTTCAAGTAATCTACCATTTCCTTCTCCTATTATAAACGAAACAGCCAGACAGCACAGAACACATTCAGGGAAAAATGAAATTTTCTGACTATGGCTCATATAGTACAATGAAGAGAGGAGGCGATGTGATGTATAGTGAAAACATAAAAGTAGTCGATTCAAAAACCAGCACAGATGGCAGCCTCAAAGTTGAAATTCTGGAATTTAACAACCTGGCAGGTTTCCATGACACGGCAATGGCATCAAGTTTGTATTATGCGCGCCATAACGGCGTAAAGCTGCACCAGATTAAAGCAACACTAAACGAAGGAAGCTTTACCGTAGAGCAGGGTGCGCTGCAGTACATGAAAGGAAGAATTGCACTTGAGAACACGATAGGCAGCATGGCCGGTATGGCACAGCGCTTCTTAAGCAGCGCGCTGACGAAAGAAACAATGTTCCGTCCGACTTACAATGGTACCGGCGAGATTTACCTTGAACCATCCTTCGGACATTACGCAATCATTCCGGTCGCTAACCAGCGTGTCGTATTGGACAAAGGCATTTACTTTGCAGGAGAATCATCCTTAAAGATTTCCACCGCTGTACAGAAGAACATCTCTTCCGCCTTGTTTGGCGGCGAAGGCCTATTTCAGACGGAAGTATCCGGATCGGGCCTATTGGTCATCCACTGCCCGGTACCGCCGGACGAAGTCCATATCGTAGAGCTTACAAATGACCGCTTGCAGGTAGATGGCACATTTGCCTTTGTGCGCGTCGGCGACATCTCGTTCTCTGTGGAGCGTTCGGCAAAATCGATGGTGGGCGGCATAACAAGCGGCGAAGGCTTGCTGCAGACATTCGAGGGAACCGGTCAGGTCTGGCTCGCTCCTACCCTTCCGGTATACCAGAGCTTCATGACGCCATATCCGGGAAAAGCATAACTCCATAAAACAAACAGTTTCTATTTACTCCTTTTTCTGTGAAAATCATG
>NZ_DFMZ01000053.1:0-3285 GCF_002375825.1 Aneurinibacillus sp. UBA3580 | reverse complement strand
CTCATGATTTTCACAGAAAACGAATGATAAAAAAGCATACTCCGAACGAGTATGCTTTCTCTTATCTCTTGGCATCAATCGGTACATCAACCGCGGATTCTTCTTCAAGCATCCGATACTTTACGCCTTCCACATCGTCAAATTGCCCGCTGGATTTTGCAGCATACCAGATGAGCAGCGCCGAACCGGAGAAACAAATCATGATCGTAAGAAGCATCCATGTTCCGATGGAATATCCAAAAAGCATTGATTCATCATCCCTTTTCGTAAAAGTAAAACAAAACACCCTATTCGCGTTAGATTCTACTTCTTAGTTTAACAACCTTTTTAAGTTGCGTGTTGCTTTTATCTCCCCACGGTGTGAAAAAAATGTGACAAACTTAGTATTACCGCAATGTTTAGGCAATAAACGGATTGTGCAGCTTTTCGAATCCGATTGTCGTATCCGGTCCGTGCCCCGGATAGACGCGTGTGTCTTCCGGTAGAGGCATTAATTTATCCTGAATACTTTGAATCAACTGCTCATAGTTGCCGCCCGGCAAATCGGTCCGGCCGATCGAATGGGCAAACAGCGTATCTCCGCTGAACAATTCATTATCAATCAAAAACGACACGCCGCCCGGTGTGTGCCCCGGCGTCTCTAGAACCCGGATGTTTAAGCCTGCAAGGACAAGCACATCTCCTTCTTTTATTTCGTATTCGGCACGCTCGGTTGTCATCGCCCCGCCAATCATCGGCCAGCGGGAAGAACCATTTAGATCAGGATTGGTCAACCACTCCTGCTCGCTATGATGAATATAAACCGGAGCACCGGTTTTCTTCCGGATTTGATCCAATCCTCCCATATGATCAAAGTGTGCATGCGTCAGCAAAATCGCACGCACCTGATAGTTTGCCGCCTGTCTCAACAACTCACCTGGATGCATGCCCGCATCAATAATAACAGCTTCTTTCGTTTCTTCATTCGTAACAATATAGCAATTTGTCTGCAACGGTCCTAGGGGAAAAGTATGAATACGCACCTGCCTCGCCTCCTATGTCGTGTTTTCCTTAGTGTACCATCATTCCCTATAAAACGAAAATGAAAAGCTCCACCCATATAGCGGAGCTTTCTATTTGCGTTTCTTATAATAAGTCGGCGGCCAATTGCGCCAGCGATGAACGTTCGCCTTTCTGAAGCGTAATATGGCCTGACATTTTTTCGTTCTTAAATATCTCAACCACATAGGTTAATCCATTGTTGACCTCATCGAGATACGGATGGTCAATCTGCTGCGGGTCTCCCATCAGAATAATTTTGCTGTTTTCACCAACCCTCGTCAGAATGGTCTTTACTTCATGCTTTGTTAAATTTTGCGCCTCATCGATAATAATGAATTGCTCAGGGATGCTTCTTCCACGAATATATGTCAGCGCTTCGACTTGAATGCTGCCCAGGCCGGCCAAAATTTTATCCAAATCCCTGGATTGCTTTGTATTAAATAGATATTCCAAATTGTCGTAAATCGGCTGCATCCAGGGGCGCAATTTCTCTTCTTTCTCCCCTGGCAAATATCCAATGTCTTTGCCCAACGGCACAATCGGACGTGCCACCAACAGCTTTTTGTATGCATGCTCATCTTCTGTCTGCATCAAACCGGCGGCAAGCGACAGCAGCGTTTTGCCTGTCCCCGCTTTTCCTGTCAGGGTGACAAGCGGAATGTCCTTATTAAGCAGAAGCTCCATTGCCATTTTTTGCTGGGCATTACGCGCTTTTACCCCCCAGACAATTTCATCACCAAACATAAGCGGAAGCAAATGCTTTCCATTCCCGCTTATCCTGCCTATCGCCGAGGCAGACGACCCAAGCTCGTCTTTTAAAATGAGAAATTCATTCGGCAAAAACGTTCGGTTGGGCAGGAAGTTCTTTAGTTCGAACGGCCCTGCACCATAAAATTTTTGAATTGTATCAAACGGAACCTGGATGGTTGCATATCCTTTATAGAGATTGGAGAACTCGTGCACGACGCGGTCGGACAGGAAATCTTCCGCCGCAAGTCCGATTGCGTCCGCTTTCACGCGCAGAAGCGCATCTTTTGAAACAAGGATGACGGCGCGCGGCGATTCTTTCTGCTGCTCTTCTGTATGCAGATTCATGGCAACCGCGAGAATGCGATTATCATTCGTCATATCATGAAACAGCTCCTGCATGCGCGCGAACGACCGGTGATTCAACTCGACGCGCAGCCGTCCTCCACTATCTAACTCCACCCCATGGTGCAGATGTCCTTTGGCACGCAATCCGTCTAGCAGCCTGGCCGCATGACGCGCATTCCTTCCAATTTCATCCATCAAACGTTTTTTTGAATCCACTTCCTCAAGCACAACAGCCGGCAATACCACATCATTATCTTGAAATGAGAAAATCGCCAGCGGATCCTGCAGCAGCACATTCGTATCTAAGACATAGATTTTTTTCAATGTCTCGCCTCCCGGGCAATGTATATGGATGCTTATCCTAACGGCAATCGCGCTAAAGCGTTTGCCGAAGCTTGCAACTTACGGAGGTGCGGATAAAGGATGATCGGCAATACGTTCGCTTTACTTTACTTTATGGTTTATGGAGGTTTGTTGTTAGTGTATGTTACAAAAAATATTCTAGAAGAAAAAATCACGTATGCCTTCCCTCCTTTTGCGCAACACTACGGGTAAAGAATGTGCAGTTGATACGAGAAAGGATGTGACAGAATGAAGAAACGCACACTATCACTGCTTGCCGTCCTCATGCTTGCCGGATGTGGCCCGAATACGCCGGCCAAACCCGAGGCCCAGGGAAAAACGGAAGTACAACGCGTGAAACAAACAGCACCAGAATCGGTGCAGCCGCAGAACGCACAGGCGACCGCCGATAGGTTGGCCAGACTGGCTGCGGAGGTCCCTCATGTAAGGGGAGCAACCGCCGTTGTTTTCGGCAAGGTCGCCATTGTCGGCATTAATGTTGACGCAAAGCTTGACCGTGCACGCGTAGGCACCATTAAATATTCTGTGGCTGAAGCGATGCGAAAAGATCCGCAGGGTGCCCGTGCCCTGGTAACCGCCGATCCCGATATCGTACAGCGGCTCCGGGAAATGAACGAAGATATTCGCCGTGGCCGGCCTGTAGCCGGATTCGCCGAAGAGTTGGCTGACATTGCAGGCCGCCTTGTTCCGCAGGCTCCCCATCAGGAACCTGTACGAAATCAACGGCCAACTACGCAAGGCCGGTAACATACACATAAAAACAGATAAGAAAAACGCGCGGGCGTT
>NZ_DFMZ01000083.1:0-4566 GCF_002375825.1 Aneurinibacillus sp. UBA3580 | reverse complement strand
TTTCCTCTTTCTCTCCTTCTTTCCTCACAATTTTCACAGAAAAAGGTGGAATTTATATGTTTGTAGATAGTGTACGAGTATACGTGAAAGGCGGCGACGGAGGAAATGGGATGGTTGCCTTCCGCAGGGAAAAATACGTGGCAGCCGGAGGTCCTGCCGGCGGTGACGGCGGCCGTGGTGGGAATGTGGTGTTTGTGGTGGATGAAGGTTTGCGTACGCTCGTCGATTTCCGCTATAAGCGCCACTTCAAGGCAGCGCGCGGCGAGAACGGCCGGACGAAGGGACAACACGGTGCAGGAGCGGAAGATTTAGTCGTACGGGTTCCTCCGGGGACGACCGTAATTGATGATGATACGCAGCAGGTTATTGCCGATCTGGTAGTGAACGGACAGCGCGCGGTTATCGCAAGAGGCGGCCGTGGCGGCCGCGGTAACATTCGGTTTGCGACACCGGCCAATCCGGCACCGGAGATTGCGGAGAATGGCGAGCCGGGTCAGGAGCGTTACGTACGTCTGGAACTGAAAGTACTGGCGGACGTCGGCCTGGTGGGATTCCCGAGCGTCGGAAAATCGACTCTGCTTTCCGTCGTCTCGGCAGCCCGTCCGAAAATCGCCGAATATCATTTTACGACGATAACGCCGAATCTGGGCGTAGTAGATGTAGACGAAGAACGGAGTTTCGTTATGGCAGATCTGCCCGGATTGATTGAAGGGGCACATGAAGGTGTAGGTCTGGGCCATCAATTTCTGCGGCATGTGGAGCGGACACGCGTCATCATCCATGTGATTGACATGGCCGGTTCTGAAGGGCGTGATCCGTATGATGATTATGTACAGATTAATGAAGAATTGAAGCTGTACAATAAGAAGCTGGAGGAACGTCCCCAGGTGGTTGCGGCGAACAAGATGGACATTCCCGGTGCGGAGGAAAATCTGGCTGAGTTCCGTAAAAAGGTTGGAGAAGACGTGCCGGTTTTTCCAATTTCCGCGGCAACAAAGCAGGGCGTAAGGGAACTTTTGTATAAAGTAGCGGAAATGCTCGAAGAAATTCCGGATGTGCCGCTGGTAGAAGATGTGGCCGACGAGGAGACGACCGTATTGTATAAGGCGGAGCCGGAAGAGGATGCGTTCACGGTACGCCGTGAGAACGAAACCTTCGTTGTCGAAGGCGAGAAGCTGGAGAAGCTTGTTAAGATGACAAACTTGAACAGTCACGACTCTATTCAGCGTTTTGCGCGCATCATGCGGAGCATGGGCGTGGACGATGCCCTGCGTAAAAAAGGGGCCGAGAACGGCGACATCGTACGCATCGGCAAGTTCGAGTTCGAGTTTGTGGACTAGAGCTTTTCTTGCTTCGAATCACGAAAGAATGTCGATTGTAGCCTAATTGTTTGACCCGCCGACCGCCAGCAGCATCGGACATGCCTTCCGCGAATACCGTAATGCCTCTGAATAGGAAATGGACATGGACATAAATTAGGAGCAAAGCGAGCCACCCGGATTGATCGGGAGGCTCGTTTTATTTATATAAACACGAAAGATTTCCTGAATATCTTCAGTAGTATAAGATGAATACGGAAACGGGAAATACAAGTTTGCTCCGGAGCGTCCGTTTCATGGGAGGTTGCACAATGGATGAAGATCAAGAATGGGTGGCCCAGGTACTTAGCGGGAGCAAAGACGCCTACGCCCACCTGGTAAATAAATATAAAACCCGAGTCTACGGACTTCTTATAGGGATGGGCGCATCGCCGCAGGATGCGCAGGATTTGGCTCAGGAAAGTTTCATTAAAGCGTATCGTTATCTGGCAAGCTATAATCCGGAGAAGCAATTCTCCTCATGGCTCTACAAGATTGCGGCCAATAGCTACCTCGATGTCTGGCGCAAACAGAAGCGCGAGAGGATGGATGCACAGGAAGAAGAGTATGTCGACTGGACAAGCCCCGAACAGGTCTACCTGCACAAAGAGCGGGCGCATGAACTTAGGGCTCATATCGCACGGCTGCCGGAAAAATATCGGCTCGTACTCGTACTGCGATACATCGATGATTTAAGCTATAAAGAGATTGCGGAAGTGCTTGAACTTCCGCTGCCGACGGTACAGACGCACCTGCATCGGGCAAAGAAGAAACTGCGTGCCGCACTGCAGTACACAAAGACGGGAGGGGACCTGAATGAAATGTACGGAATATGAACAAATGAGCCGTCATGTCGAGGGCGAGACCGCAGGGCGGGAGAAGATGGCAATGGATACGCATCTATTGAATTGCCCGGCGTGCCGCAACCTGTATGAAGAGTGTCAGGCAGAGAGAGAAGCATTAAGAGCCGCGTTACGTGCGCCCGCGCTTCCCGGATCATTTACTGAGGATATTATGGCACAGCTGAAACCGCACGCTGTGGTGCCAGAGGAACCACAAGCGCCGGAGCCGGTGCGGAAGGCTGGAAAAAGAAAATGGAAGAGATGGGCATATGCCGCGGCGGGAACATTGCTTGCGGTCTCGGTGGCCGCGTCCGTCTCCCCGTCTTTTGCCTCTTACTTGACGCAATCCATCTTCAACCGCAATAATCAGATGATTGACCTGGGCCTGCAAATGGCGGGCGAGAAGGGATTTGTCCAGCAGGGGAATTATTACGTGACCGACAACGGAATAACGCTTCGGGTACTGGATGTGGTGGCGGACCCGACGCGCATCGCGCTTTCCTATGTACTTGAAAAAGAAGGCGGCGGCCATCTTGATCCTGATTTTGATCCGAGGTTTAGAGAAGAGGCAGGGAACCGTGTCTACCTTACTGATACAAAAGGCAATAAATTGGCAGACATGTCAAGCTGGGGACGCAATGATCCGTATGGAATCATCGGTTTTCAACTGGAGAACAACATTCCGGAAAAAGCCGTCGTACATTTTGAGCTTTCGCGCGTAGGGGGATTCGCGGGCATTGGAGCCAAAGAAGGACGGTGGGAGCTGCAGGTTCCCGTAGACATGAAGAAAGGGCTGGAGGCTACGCGCAGCACGGCGGTTAATCTGCAGCATACAACCGGGCAGGGAGTAAGTATTAACATTAAGACCCTGCTGTTCGCTCCTACCAAAAGCCAGTTGGAATTTGAGACAAGCATAACAGGAAGCGCAAAGAAAAAACTGCAGGAATTGGTTGAACGCGAAAACCGGCTCGGGATTGCGGAAGAAGGAGCCGATGCTTACAGGGATTACACCTATGGCATTAGTTATCGTCTGCTTGATGAAAAGGGACGCGTGGTTGCGGGAAAATCGGGTCCGGTTCTGCCATCGGGCGAGCGGGAGAGGAACCCGATTGATTCATCGGGAGTGCATAAACCGTTCGGCCGCACGGTATGGAAGGACGGATTTGTACCGCTCGGAGAAGCGAAACGGTTGACATTCGTGCTAGATGCGGTCGATATGGAAGAACCTTCAGATTTTTCCCTTTCCTTTACTCCTGATAATCTGAAGAAAAGTCCTGTCACAGGACAATATCAGGGCAGTACGATTAAAATAAAGAGTTTCGTCGTAAAGCGGGACTGGGATATAAAGAAGCGCCCGCCGTTCTTTGAAGATGAGTCGCATGCGATTATTGAACTGGAGGGTGTCCATCCCCAAAATACCGGCACATTCACCCATTGGGTGGTTACCGACGAGAACGGCAGGACGTATAAAGCGATGGTATCAGGGGGCGAGGAAGATCCGGATGCATCGGGCAATCGCAAGTTCACAAGTACGCTGCGAGTCTATGGCTTGAAACACGAACCGAAGAAGTTAACCCTGTCACTAACCCGCATTATGAAGCGGCATACGGATGTGGATTGGAAGGTCGACATCCCGGTTTCAAGGTAAAGAAGCAGAGGGTCCGATATGGACTCTCTGTTTTTCTTATGGGATAGGAAAGTATATTTTGCTTTACAGTGATAAAGTGAAATATACTTTCCCTCCATTCGTAAGCGAGAAAAAACATTTTAAAAATAAACGAATATCTCTTGTATAATAAAAAGAAACGAAGTATAATGTCCACTATACATAAACATTTGTTTTTTCCGGGAGGACGTATGAAAAAACAAGAGGAGCTGTTCTACTTAATTCGGGCCGATATTTTGCCAGAATCCATCAGCAAAACGATCGAGGCCAAGAAGCTGCTCGACTCCGGGGAGGTAGAGACGGTGAACGAAGCAGTGGAGAGGGTGGGACTCAGCCGAAGCGCCTATTATAAATACAAGGACAGCATCTTTCCGTTTAATTCCATGACGCGCGAAGTTATCATTACCGTATCGCTCAATCTTGAGCATCGGGCGGGCATTCTGTCCCAGGTATTGAAATTCGTGGCGGAGCGGGGCGGAAATATTTTAACCATTAACCAGACGATTCCGCTGCAGGGCATGGCGAATGTAGCTCTGTCGATTGATACGGGGCAGTTGAGCCTGTCTACAACCGACTTTCTTGATGAGCTAAACGCGCTTGAGGGCGTGAAACGGGCAGTTATCGTCGGCAGAGGGTAATATACAATCGTTCGTTTGTTTTATTTATGAACAAAAAATGACCATGGCGTTTCCGCCGCAAC
>NZ_DFMZ01000040.1:0-4166 GCF_002375825.1 Aneurinibacillus sp. UBA3580 | reverse complement strand
GCAAGTTGGGATGAAATAGAAAAGCGTTTCGAAGCATGGATACAACAACTACATACTACGTATGCCCGTTAAAAAGTTAAGATAGGAAAATCATTGTCAAAAGAAATAGCGGCTTACCTACAAAAAAGGGGTGCCGCTTCCTCATATCCACTAAGCTCTGCCATTGTGGTAAAAAATTCTTTCCGCACTCGAGTCAAAGTACGCTCAGAAACAAATAATTCTGCTTGAATCATTGATCCTGTTTTCCCCTCGATCAAAAATTCGATGACTTCCGCGTACTTATCCGGCAAACAGCTTTTTGCAGAATCCATAATTGATAGCCAATACGCTGCTTCTTTGGCGGGATACTCGAGCTTCTTTAAACGCGATGTCATCATCGCCACAATCGGACCGTATACCTCTTCCAGATCCGTAAGCCCACCAATCTCTCTCCAACTTTTCCCTGTCTCTTCTTCTATCTGCTTCTGCAGCCGTTCGTATTCTCGTACCTTTTGCTGGTATAACCGGTACCGCTTCATATGCTCCTGCATCGCTTTTACTGCCCCTGCTCCACTCATCTTCATTCCTCCCCACTTAATTCCGCCATGATGGCACATAGCCGCTTCCTGACATTTGCAACGGTGGCTGAACTACAACCATGTCTTCTACCGATTGCTGCATCATTCTGATCACTTCGAACTGCTCGAGCAATTGACTTCCATTTGTCCGGTATCACTTCGCACGCACTGTCGATAATATGCACCCAGTAATCCGCTTCGGCGTTCGCGTGGTCAATGCGGACCAGTCGATCTACTTTTTGTGAAACGATGTCACGGGTATTCCCCGCTTCTTTCCTCCCGACATTCTGCCAGCTCGCCATACTACTTCCCATTTCCTGTAGCACGTTCTTCTTCCGTTGTTCAGCAGTCCCCACATACCGTTTGTATTCCATATATCGTTGCAAGTGCTGTAACATCCGCTCATTTGGCTTGCTCAACGTTGTGTACCCCCCCTTATTGATAAAATGTTAACAGCGGATGTGTGCATTCCCCGACTTTCCTTCCTGCTGCTGAATGATTGTGGCCAACTTTTCCATAAGTGTCTGCTTGATTTCGTAATAGGTTTGGCCGAATACGGCCATCCAATGGTAATCACGCACCCATTCCTCGACTTGTTGAACGAACTCCATATCATCAGGAGGAAATTGCCCGGCAGTTGCCGCCTCCCACTGCGGACATGTATCAACTTGCCCGATGTGCTTTCCGTGTACGTTGCATCGACTTGTTTTCCCCCACTTTGTTCCTGGACACTTTTCGCATACTGTTTCTCGATAATGCTGCGCCTCCATGTTTCGTCCCTCCTGTTAGCAAAATCGCGTCTGACGAATGCGACGACCACGGCGACAATAAGCACGCGCTTGCATCATCCGCTCCATTTCTCGACTATGGTTTGGCGCGACCACTTTGCGGGCCACTTCCGGTGTAGTCACTATCCCTACCTGTCGACGCAAGAAACAAATCTTCTTCACCGTTTCCTCATCCAACAAATCCATCAATTTCATTCCGCTCAATCCTCCTTTACTACAAATAAAAAGAGGACACCAAACAACACCGTTTCCGGTATCATTCAGTGTCCTCACGCTTTCGGTCTTGGACTTTATTTTTAATCACAGTCTGTTGTTAATCGATAGGCTCCACAATGCACACACTGGAACAGGTACCCTTGAAAAGACCCTCCATTTATGAGCCGCTTTTGAAACTCTTCCCGGGTAAGTCCCCAATCCGTACAGATGCTCTCTATATCTTCTTCTAGTTGAGAAGCAATGGACTCGATTTCTTTCCATCCAACATAATCAATAAAGGCACAAAAATCTCCACAATGACTTAACCAACGCTCCTGCTGCCAACCACAGTAACCCGGCGTCCGATAAATTAACTCATTCTTGAAAGATAAATCAGCTACCTCTTCACAATTCTCGAGATCTTGAAATTCCCCATCGAACTTCCTGGCAGCCGAGCCATCATGAATACACCATGGACATATCCCTTCTACTTCTTCAACGGAATAGAACGGTCCTGAATAGGTGTAGTCTCTTTCCTTTTCACAAACAGGACATGTTGTTTTTTCTTGTTTAATTGCCCCTGTTTTTATTGGATGCGGGTGATACTTAAAATAGGGTAGCTTTTCCACACTTCATACTCCTTTTTATTATAAAAATGTAATTTATACCCTATTCATTTAGTTAACACACCCGTAAATCCCTTTTATTTTATATCACTTTTAAATCAACTCCTTTTCTTCATAATGGATCCGGACTGACTGGCCTTTTACCGTCTCAATCGCTGTCATTCCATGCTCTACAGCTTGAGCCAACGTTGCCTTTCCCTTATGACCATCGAGAACTAAGATTAACACCTTACCTGGTTCTATTTGCTGTGTCACTGTCATTGTTTCCGTATCAATCATGACCTCTCTCGCTCGCATTTTTACGTTCCCCCTGCTCGTGTGATAAAATAAATATGCACTCATTAATGAGCAAGGATTCCCTCTCGGTAGCCGCCAGGAGGGATTTTTTTCGCTCGCTATGCGTCTACAATTCACAAGCTTGTCCGGAACGATAGTCGATACGGCATGCTTAAAAATCATATGTTGCTTACCTGCACTGTTCAGCATAATAGTGAAGGCATCGAACGCCTGGACGGTTCCTTTCAGTTGAAATCCGTTCGTGGTAAACAGCGTAATCCCCACTCGTAGCTTTCGAAGTTGATTCAAAAACGTATCCTGTACATTCATTTTCATATTCCAATTCCTCCGATCGTATCTAGCGTGCGGAGTTAACCGCAGTACTTGATATACGCCTCTTTAACGATTAGCGTGAAAATCTCGCGCAACCGGTCGTCCATCTCAATAACATCCAACATGTTCGTCTTGTCCACGGCTGTTTTCGTGTACCCGTTCTGTTTCAGTCGCTCTTTGTAGTTCATCAGCCGGCGGGTGACATCGCAATGGGCCCGCCGTTCCAATTCCTTATACAGCTCCCTTCGGCAAGCGCTGTGGTCACGATTAAAGGCTTTCCCGGCAATCTGCCGCACCATGGTATTCATGCGTTCCCGCCACTTCTCCGAACGAATAACCTCCATGACCTCCCGGGTTTCCGCTATGCTGTCCCGCAGCTCATGAGCTTGCTGCTGAATCATATCCAATCGTCGTTCATATTGTTGCTGGCGGCGTTCCAGCTCTTTTTGTCTCAGTTCCTGCTCGATCATCCATTTCAGTTGCGGTGATAAATCGGCTGTACGCTCCCGCATCTCAAAGTATTCATCACGCATCTGAATATATTTCTCCCAAGCGCGGGGGTTGTTTACCTGTGTGAGCGTTTTGCATAATTTTCGCTCTTAGAGCCGCAAGGCTCTTTTAGCCACAAAAAAGGACTTCACCCCAACTTGTAGAAGAATACAGGTGACCAAACCCATTCCACTAAAGAGGAGGAAGTCCACTGTGTATATTCTACAAGAAACGCTATTTTCCTTTGAAGAATGGCTAAAACTTGAATCAAAAGAGCGATTAGAGATCTTTTTCTCTTCTTTGGACTTACGTCCATATGCCAAACAATTAAAAAGTCATACCCCACAAGGAGCACCAGGATATTGCCGCGAAGCCATTCTACGCGCTTTTCTGGCTGCACCTATGGAAGGCATTACGACATTTACCATGCTGCATCGTCGCTTACAAACAGACTTGCGCTTTCGCTATCAATGTGGCTTTCGTCTGGACCAGGATGCTCCATCTGTCTCTACAATCAGTCGTGTATTCGCGGATATGGTGGAAAAGCAGATGGCTGAGCAGTTATTTCACGACTTGGTTTCTTCCTGTCAGACCGAAGGTCTGATGACCACCCAGCATCTTGCTATTGATAGCACAGCTATTGAAGCTTATGAACGAAAACAGCCGAAGAAGAAGTCTGAAACCACAGGAAATGCCACGTGGGGTGCCAAGTTCGATACGTATGGCAACAAAATCACCTGGTTTGGCTACAAAATTCATCTTGCTGTTGATACGGAAAGTGAGCTTCCCATTGCTGTAGAAGTTACACCTGCTCATGTAAATGACGGCGACATGGGACCCGCATTGATGAATAAAGCGGCTGAAGTTTCGAATACCGACATCGAATTTATCATGATGGATGC
>NZ_DFMZ01000014.1:0-9676 GCF_002375825.1 Aneurinibacillus sp. UBA3580 | reverse complement strand
TCATGATTTTCACAGAAAAAGGGAGTTGCATTATAAACGAAATGAAAAGGTAAAAAGTTTCAATATTTAAGGATATAAATACAAAAAATCCCCTCCCGGTCGGCTAACCGGAGAGGGGATTTTTGCTCTTACTCTGACAAGAATATTTTACCATAGAGTAAGGGGAGTCGTCATGCAAATGTCATTTTTGCCGAAATTGACCGGAAGGCTACACAGAAGAGAGTCGAAGAAGCATTGGAGACGGCACGGTCTTTCTATAAACTGGCATTCATGCTTAAATTGGAAGTGGTGATTGAAGAAACAGCTTAAGGAGGGAAATTAGGTGAATTGGTTATTTGTTGTTTTTACTGTAATAGCTGGGGCAGTACTATCGGTACAGGCTGGTGTTAATGGTGCTTTAGGAAAGAAGGTAGGCACCATTGAGGGATCGTTTATTTCTTTTACAGTCGGTACTTTAGTTTTGTTTCTTTTAACCATATTTATGGGAAAGGGAAATATCTTAGCTGCTTTTTCGGTCCCGAAATGGCAGTTGATAGGCGGATTGCTTGGGGCTATATATGTTTTTGTTATGATACTTGCTGTACCTAAAATTGGAGTAGGCTCTTCGCTTATAGCTGTGATTGCTGGTCAAATGTTAGCAAGTACTCTTATTGATCATTTTAACGTTTTCGGTGGGAAACAGATTCTTATCGATTGGAAAAGGATAGTAGCACTCATATTATTGGCGTTTGCTTTATATCTGTTTAACAAGAGGTAGAAAGGCTGAGTAATTGGCGCGAAAATGGTGTAATTTTGGCCGGGGATTGGCGCACTGCTTTATGATAGGATGTTATGATGATAGTGTCGGAAGATAAGCGAAAAGGCCGTCCCAACGAGGGAGCGGGCCTTTAATTTTTTAGATTAGCGGTGACGACGGCAACGAACAACTACAGTTCTGTTTCTGCAACGAAAGACTACAGTTTGACCAGGTCTCAGTGTAATAACTTATACACGGCGGCGACGATCCATATCTATTCCCTCTTTTAGAACTACCATTCGACACGAAAAATTAATTTCTTACAAATGAAAAGGAAAATATCCCCTTTTGTCGAATGGTTTAGCAGGGAGAGATCATACTATGCCAAAAATAAAAAATGTGGAAAAGAGAATTTGGGAAATTGAAGGTTTCGATGCTAATTTTAAACATTCTACTGGATGGAGATGGAAAGCCAGTTAATCGACAGACAAAATTAGGAACTGTTCGGTATACATATCTTGACGATTAGGTGATGTGTAAGAAGGGCATTGGTGTAAGTAGTCTCTTAGAAGAACGGCAAAATATAGGGTCGGGTGAAAAAGTCACTCGGCTTTTTATTTTGCCTTGGAGGTGGGGGAGATGTAGTGGTAAAGTCCGCACCACTTATCAAAAAAACAAAAAATTTGAGATTTACAGATTTCTATCTTTACTCGTAAATTGTATTCTTGTATAATTCTATTAATTCCAATAAAATTAATATGTTTAAAGAGGCGATATGATATGGCAAAATTAACTATGCAGAAGAAGAATCTAAATACGCCCGATAAAGTAGAGACGTATGGCTTAATCAAGAAGGAAAATGTGTTTCTTGATGGTGTCGAAGTCCACCGTGTCACTTTCGAGAAGGGAGCAAAATGGTCTAACGATTTAAAGCCGCATGCAGGGACGGAGAGTTGCCTTCTCCCTCACGTTGCCTACGTGCTGTCGGGCCGTCTAGGGGTTGTCATGGACGACGGATCTGAGGAGGAATTCGGACCGGGTGATATTATGATGTTGCCTCCTGGTCATGATGCTTGGGCGGTTGGTGACGAAGCGTGCGTCTTTATTGAATTCTCGGCCGGCACGAACTACTACACGGACTAAGCACTACGACACAAATCATAAAACCTTGACGATTCATGATCCGGTTGTTGAAATTCTGACGATAGGGGAAATTATGGTTACTATAATAGGTAGGTAAGTCGCTCAGCAGAGCGGCTTTTTCTTTTGTTCTGGCAACCAAATTCACAAAACAAACTCAACTCAAACCAGATTATGGAGGTGGGTGGGATGTAGTGGGACGAGAAAGAAATCCGAATCGCAGAAAAGTGTTTGAAATGTGGAAAGAGAATGGTATCAAGTCTAACTTTTAGGAAAGGAGTGTAGATGATGATAACGTATGAGTACGAAAACGGTATTGTGTATACTATTGAAACGATTGAAACAGATGAGCAAACAGTTACCGTTAAAACTATCGCTTCTAATGTTCGTTATGACGAGACTACAGGGGGGTTCGAAGAATATACCCCGCAAATATCTCCTGTAATAGACCGACAACAAATCGCTATGGATGCTATCATGGCAGAGATGGCGGATATGGAAGCAAGACAAACACAAGCGATAGATGCGCTTATGACAGGAATGATGGAATTATACGCACAAAACGAAGAGGTGAAAGCAGAGATTGCAGCGAACAGCAAATAACAACATAACAAACGTCTTTCCAAATGGAGAGGCGTTTTTATTTTGTAAGGGGACCTTAGAAGTTCATAGCTATCTAAGTTCGTCTCATAAAATGCAATTCTCCTAATTCGCTGGTGAATCCCCAGCGTTGATAAAAGGGAATCATCTCTGGTCGACAGTACAGTTCAAAATGGTTGACGTTTTTTAATGATGGATGATTAATAATAGCATCCATCAAAGCTTCTCCTATTCCTTTACCTCGATGAGTTGGATTAGCGATAACATCGAAGATAAGAGCTTTATAAACGTAATCTGTTAGAACCCGGGAAAAAGCAATAAGTTGTTTGCTTGCAGTATCGCAGAAAGCAATGACTAAAGAGTTGTCTAGCATAATTTGGATATCGGGTAATTGGCGACCTTTTGTCCACCATTCTGATTGATACATGTCATGTAACTCTTTTACTTGCTGGTCGGTTAGGGAATAGATTGTTTCATATGACATGTTTTTTCACATCTCCTCTAAATAAATTTGAATAATTAGACGGATTTAAGCGAAATGAAGTTGCAATTGTTACTTTGTATTTTTTAGAGCAGAATTTCTGCCCTTTTATTTTCCCCAACAGGGGGTGAGGAGGAAGATAAGAATGGAAGAAAGTTTACTGAAGATTTTGTTTTAACAGGGGCCGTTTGCGGCTCTTTTTGTTTGGTTATTGTTATCAACCAAGAAAGAAGCAAGGGAACGCGAGCAGAAACTCATGGAACATATAGACAAAATGGCTGTTCAATTTGAGAAGAATACAGCGGCTCTGCCGTTAAAATGCATCTGGAGCGACATAATGTTAAAGTCGTGCTGACGAGAACTGGTCCTCATTCACTTTCGTCAGCGAGAAACTTAAAGCAAAACAAACGTGAGGATTTAAATAAGCGTGTCGTCATCGCCAATGCAGCAGACTCTGATTTATTCGTTGGTATTAAGTATGTACCGTGAAAGAAGTCAGAAAAGAAGGGGGAACCCCGAATGAAGCAAGACGATGCAGAAAAAGGAATCGCGTACCTACAGGCAGTCTGAAAAGCGTCAAAGTGCCCGGATGAACAGAAAGAGATCGGCAGACTCGCGGATGAAGTACGCGCTGCAGTTGGCATGAAGAAGGTGAACGGCTGATGAGAGAGCGACTTCACGATCCATTTTTGTGGGCAGGCTTTGGCGGTCTGCTTTATCAGGTACTGAATGTGAATGGGGTTGTAGTGCCGCAAGGATTATGGGAGCTTAGATTTACTTAGCTATGCCTGCATTGGTGTGGGCGTGATTAGTGGCTACAAAGGGCCGAATAGAGAAGCATAAAGTATGCCCTACTACCCTTTATTGGGTGGTAGGGCTTTTTATATTTATAAAAGCATGAGTAAGTTAAGTAGTAAATTAGCATGATACTATTTATATATAATATCTCCTCGTAAAGTTTCCACCTTGTCTAATGCTTGAGCAATATCATCTTCACCAACACCAAAATGTGCAAGAGCATCACGAAGATGTCTAACGATAGCATCAAAGTGAGCAGGTTGTATATTCATTCCTTCGTGCACCTTTGCCATAGACCCGCCAGTGTATTGATTGGGTCCACCCAATGCGAAGCTAATAAACTTCGTTTGATGTCGGCGCTGCTTTTCCATGTCCGTATTTTTGAAAAAATGGTTCACGGTATCATCTGCTAAAACTAAATCATAGAAGTAGTCCACCACTTTAGCAATTGTCTCTTCGCCCCCGAGCTTTTCGTATAATGTGCTCATATGAACCTCCTTTTGGATAGAACAGTCAATATATATTTCCACAAAGCAGTTTGAATAATTCACTGAATCGAGAATTTCGATTTGTATGTGCTTTATCTTCCGTTAACCCAATAACTGTTAGATTTTCACCGAAAAGAGCCGTTTCGACCATTGAAATTCTAAAAAATAATAAATTTTTATTTACTAATTAGGTGTGTATCATAAAATTGCCCGTTTACTTTCACGTCACTTCACATCACTTCACATCACCATTTGGAATGAAATGGATTGGTGTGTGTTTTCGCAAAAATCTTGGTACTACCGCAAATCCCCTTAACGTTGTAAATCCGCACTTTACTGGCGGTATCCCATTTGTGCACTAAACTAGGGAGTAAAGAAGAGCAATTCGAAGAAAAACGAAGACCATGCTTTCAAAAAAATAACGTGTTATTTCGTTATTTCCCACAAGCTAAAAACGCCGCTTTTGGCCAAATTTAAACCAAAACAGCGTTTTTAATGGTTAGAATGAATATTATCGTTAGATAAACTTGTGCTATGGTTTATATCCTATGGACAAACCCTTTCATATAATGGAGTAACTCGTTAAAAGTAAGGGGGGAATATAATTGGCTCAATCTCGTCGCCGTGTTGTGGTTGTTAACTTACGTCCTGGACAAACTGCTATTGTACGTTGTAGACGTCATCGTAAAGTTCGTTAAAGAATAAAAGAGGGCGTCCCAAGGTTACTTTTGGGACGCCCTCTTATTGTTATTTCTTGTTTTTTATTGTGTAGTAAGAAATCAAACCTTCGTTGACCACAAAATTGACCACATACTTATTTTTCTATATTGCTTTTATTTAATTTTATCCGATTTATTATGGAGAGAACGCATAGTTATTTTACTTAATTTTTATTAATTTAAACTAGATTGTATGCGCCAAGCAAAAGAAACAGTATAGCATAGCGATAAGAGAATGCGGGAGTTGGAAGCAAGAAGTAGAGGCGGCTTGTCATTTTTTATAGCTTGTCAGAATAGATTAGGTGTGAAGAAAGGATCGGAGCAAAGGAGGCACCCGTATGAATGGGCAACGTTACTGGTTTAGCTATTCGGAAGAGGAGCTTGCGCATATCCTGAAAACCGATATGAAGAAGGGATTAACCGAAGAGGAAGCAAAACAGCGGCTTTCTGCATTAGGTCCCAACATCCTCGCGGAGAAAGAAAGGATTTCGCCGCTTGCGCTGTTTCTCGGACAATTCAAAGATTTCATGGTGCTTGTGCTGCTTGCGGCAACGCTCATCTCCGGATTTCTCGGAGAATATGTAGATGCCATCGCCATTATCGCGATTGTTATCATTAACGGAATATTAGGCTTTTTTCAAGAATACCGGGCGGAACGTTCCCTGTCCGCGCTGAAAGAATTGACGGCGCCGATGGCGTACTGTATCCGCGATGGACAGCTTACGCATATTCCGGCGAAAGAATTGGTTCCCGGTGATCTTATTTATCTGGAAGGCGGCGATCGCATTCCTGCCGATGTCCGGTTTCTTTCGGCGAACGGTCTGCATGTGGAAGAATCGACGCTAACGGGTGAATCAGTGCCTGTCGTAAAGAGGAGCGTTGAACTACCGCATGAGGCGATTCCGCTTGGTGATCAGGTAAACATGGGATTTATGGGCACAATGGTTACCGCCGGAACCGGGTATGCGGTCGTGCTTAACACCGGCATGATGACCGAAATGGGCAAAATCGCCGATCTGCTGCAGACAACGGAAACCATGCAAACGCCGCTGCAGCTTAAATTGGAGCAGCTGGGTAAAATCCTTATCGTTGTGGCGCTCTGTTTGACTGGGCTGGTCGTGGCCGCAGGAATTTTCCATGGGCAGCAGGTGTATGAGATGTTTCTGGCGGGCGTCAGCCTTGCGGTTGCCGCCATTCCGGAAGGGCTGCCTGCGATTGTGACGGTCGCGCTTGCGCTGGGTGTACAGCGGATGATTAAACGGCGCGCGATCGTCCGCAAGCTTCCTTCCGTTGAAACGCTGGGCAGCGCAAGCGTGATTTGTTCCGATAAGACGGGAACGTTGACACAGAATAAGATGACTGTCACCCATGTGTGGCTTGATGATACAATAGTCGAGGTCAGCGGTACAGGATACGAGCCGGAAGGAGAGTTTTTTGACGGAAACAAGACTGTGCGCGCCCAGGCGCACGGAACGCTGTATAAGCTTTTGCAGTTCGGCGTTCTATGCAACAATGCACATCTCGAACAGCAGCGCGGCGAGAAAAAGGGGCTGTTCAAAAAATTGGAAGAGCAGTGGGTGGTGAACGGTGATCCGACCGAAGGCGCTTTGCTTGTGGCCGGCGGAAAAGCGGGTATTACCCGGGCGAAATTAGAAGAAACATGGACCAGAGTGAAGGAATTCCCGTTCGATTCTACGCGCAAAATGATGTCGGTTATCGTGTCAGACCGGTACGGCAAGCGAATGCTGGTGGCTAAAGGCGCTCCGGATATGCTGCTCGCCCGCTGCACGCATATCGTATGGAAAGGGCATACAGTCCAGCTTACCCCTGCGCTGCGCCGCCAGATCATCTTCGCCAACGAGTCGCTCGCCAAGCAGGCGCTTCGCGTACTTGCTATAGCCTATCGCGAGCTTCGCCCCAAAGAGACGCCGGGCAGCGAGCAGACCGCGGAGAGAGGACTTGTGCTGGTAGGTCTTGCAGGCATGATTGATCCGCCGCGTGCCGAAGCCAAACTGGCGATTCGCCGCTGCCGGCAGGCAGGCATTAAGACTGTGATGATTACCGGCGATCACCAGGCGACTGCAGAAGCCATTGCCGACCAGTTGGGCATCCTTCCTCCGGGCGGGTTGACAGTAAATGGACAGGATTTATATAATATGTCCGATAGTGAGTTCGATTCCATTGTAGATAACGTATATGTATATGCGCGAGTATCGCCCGAGCACAAGCTCAGGATCGTAAAAGCGCTCCAGAAAAGAGGCCATGTCGTCGCTATGACCGGCGACGGGGTCAACGACGCGCCTGCCATTAAAGCGGCCGACATTGGAATTGCCATGGGCATTACCGGGACGGACGTAACGAAAGAAGCGGCGTCTCTGGTGCTGGCCGATGATAACTTCGCCACGATCGAGGCGGCCATCGAGGAAGGGCGGACGATTTATGACAACATCCGCAAGTTTATCCGCTATTTGTTGGCTTCCAACGTGGGTGAGATTATGGTTATGTTTTTTGCGATGCTGGTCGGCTTGCCTCTTCCGCTTGTGCCGATTCAGATTCTCTGGGTCAATCTTGTGACAGATGGTTTGCCGGCGCTGGCTTTGGGCATAGATCAGCCGGAGGAAGCAACGATGAAGCGGCCTCCACGTTCGCGGCACGAGAACGTGTTTGCGCGCGGATTGGCTTGGAAGATTGTCTCGCGCGGACTTTTGATTGGACTGGTGACGCTGGCGGCATTCTGGATTGCATACGAGGCGAATCCGGGGGATTTAACCAGGGCGCAGACGGTTGCATTTGCTACGCTTGTAATGGCGCAGTTGATTCACGTGTTTGACTGCCGGAGCGAGATTTCGATTTTCAGTCGCAATCCGCTGCAGAATAAATACCTGGTACTGGCGGTGTTATCTTCGGTGCTGCTTGTGCTTCCGGTCGTTTATCTGCCAGCGCTGCAGCCGATTTTTAATACGGTCGCGCTGACGGCATATGAATGGATATTTATTGTATTGCTGGCCGGAATTCCGACGTTTGCGACGGGAATGTTCTCGCTTCTGTACGCGAAGTCCGGCAGACACGGAAGGGTGAGAGAAAGTTGAATTTCACGAAGATGAATGGACTGGGCAACGATTTTATTATCGTTGCCCATTTTGAGACTTTGCCGGAGAATGCGCCGGAGCTTTCGCGCAACATGTGTGACCGGCATTTTGGTGTTGGGGCGGACGGTTTAGTGTTTATCCTTCCGTCAGATAAAGCCGATATCCGCATGCGCATTATCAATGCCGACGGATCGGAAGCCGAACAGTGCGGCAATGCCGTGCGCTGTGTCGCCAAGTATGCGTTTGACCATAAACTGGTTCAGGACGAGGCGCTGACGGTGGAAACAATGGCCGGCATCCAGCGTGTCTGGCTGACGGTAGAGAATGGGAAAGCTGTACAGGTAAAAGTCGATATGGGAGAGCCGATCCTGCGCGGAGAGGCGATTCCTGTTGCGCTTTCACAGGAGAGGATCGTCAACCATCCAATCGAAGCAGGCGGGGAGGCGTTTTCGTTTACCGGTGTTTCGATGGGCAATCCGCATGCCGTTATCTTCGTGGACGACGCACCCCGGTTTGATGTGGAGAAGTGGGGTCCCTTGCTTGAGGCGCACCGGTTATTCCCGAATAAAGCGAATATCGAGTTTGTTTCCGTTACTTCGCCGCAGGAGGTAGAGATGCGCGTTTGGGAACGAGGTTGCGGCCAGACGTTTGCCTGCGGAACGGGAGCGTGTGCGACAGTGGTCGCAGGCAGCTTGACCGGACGGACAGAGCGGCGTGCGCTCGTCCATTTGAAGGGCGGCGACCTTGAGATTGAATGGAATGAGACGGATAACCGCGTATATATGACGGGGCCTGCCGAGGAAGTGTTTGTCGGGCGCTGGCACAAGGCATAGCGGCGGGAGGTGAAGGAAATGGTATACAGCATGACGGGATACGGACGCGCAGAGAAACAGGGAGACGGCGTCTCATTTGCGGTAGAGATGCGTTCTGTCAACCATCGTTTCTGCGAAGTAGCGATTCGTATGCCGCGTGAATTTGCCGCGCTTGAAGACGAGGTGCGCAAGAAGATACTTTCTTATGTGCGCCGCGGACGCGTGGACGTTTTTATAACGGTCGAGACACAAACAGCGCCCTCCTCGCTGAAAGTGAACTGGGAGCTGGCGCGCCAGTACAAGGAAGCGGCAGAGAAAATGGGCGAAGTCTTCGGGCTTGCACCGCAGATGTCAGCCCGGGAATTGCTGCTTCTGCCGGATGTGGCGCAGGTCGGAGACGAGAAGCCGGATTCGCAAGTCTATCAAGTCCCGCTGCTTGAAGCGGTCGAAGAGGCGGCGGCCATGCTTGTCTCCATGCGGCAAAAAGAAGGACAGGCTCTAAGACAAGACGTGCTGAGCCGTATTGAAAAGATGAAGCGCCTGGTGGAAGAGTTGGCCGTATTC
This sequence comes from Aneurinibacillus sp. UBA3580, assembly GCF_002375825.1. NCBI lineage: Bacteria > Bacillati > Bacillota > Bacilli > Caryophanales > Paenibacillaceae > Aneurinibacillus > Aneurinibacillus sp. UBA3580. The sequence goes on along the minus strand of NZ_DFMZ01000014.1, from coordinate 249 downwards.
GCGCCAAGAGTGGCGGACGCGTATCGGGATCGGATTTTTGCACGGGTCGACGAATACATACAGGGGCGGTGCGACATCGATGAGTCGCGCCTGCTGCATGAAGTGGCTGTGTTTGCAGAGAGAGCCGATATATCGGAAGAAATTACACGGCTGCGCAGCCACTTTGTTCAGTTCGGGCAGATTGTCGAAGAGACGGATGCGATTGGCCGCAAGCTAGACTTTCTTGTGCAGGGATGCCACAGGGAAATT
>NZ_DFMZ01000097.1:0-21835 GCF_002375825.1 Aneurinibacillus sp. UBA3580 | reverse complement strand
CAAGCCATGTTAGTTTGGGTCAGTACATCCATCTAACAACAATTCATAATACCTAGCACGAAACTGATGCCATTTTCTGATTAAAAGGCGCATAGAACACCAACTTTCATTCAGATTTCCACTTGCTATATTTTGTATTTTTAACCAGTTGTTTTAGAATCATTCATCAAATTTCGGCTAGAATAAATCTCTCTTTATCAAAATAAAAACGCCTCCCCATTTGGAAAGACGTTTGTTATTGAGTCGTCCCTATAATTTGACTTGCCTCCTCCTGTGTGATTAGTCCAAGTACGGCTGCTTCTTGTATTTGCTCTGGTGATGCCCACCCAAATTCGTATGCTGCTTTCCAGAACTCGTAATTCATAGCACACCTCCATCATTTCAACAATAGTGATGTAATACCCCTGCCCAATGCATCCAATTTGGACTTCACTATCTGTAATTCTTGCTTCGATCGTGCACTCTCTAATACTTGGACGACAATGAACTGACCTAACTTGACATCCTTCTGCTCAGCAATCTCTCGTTCTAATCCCGCTTGATTTTTTGGCTCCTTGCGAACTTCAAACCTCATTACGGCGTGACCTCCACACTTAGTATATGTGCCATCACTGGCAATTCATTTCCAGACTTGAAGTCAATGAGATATTGACCCTCATCCGGGAATGACATTGTTACGTCAATGGTATTGCTATCCATATTATACTCTGCTGAAAATATACAATCGGTTTGACATATGGACAACACCACTTCTTGATTAATATTGTTAATATCTACCAAATTTCCCTCATAATCTATTAATTCGAAATGTAGAATATATTCCGTACCTACTTTGGCATTCAGATGCGTGACATTGCATTTGAACTTCAGAAATGGGCATTTATAGAATTCAATGCCCTGTATTACTTCATATACGATATAGTCTTTCACGATAATTTCCATCCGATTGCCCCCTATTACTTACTTATGGATGCTGACCAATGAATACTCAAACAACCACCGCTACAACTAGAGCACGATGCACGACCTCGTACTATGAGAGAGGTTTTGAAATATATATTAGCACCCAATTGCACGGACGTAGGATAGTTAACGTAGTAATTAGGATTTGAACTTTCCGTCTGTTTTATTGGTGCAGAAAATACTACCGCCCCATCAGCCACTACCTCTATTGTACCGGTACATGTGTAGCTATTTGTTGGTATTACCGATAGGGCAGTCAATATACCTGCACCACTATAATTAACTAGTATCGTGTCAGATGAGCCGGTTGATATGCTGCTTACAGTATTGACATACCCAATAGTAGTCATCTTTGGTGTATGTGTTAGCACATTTGGATTCAGTGTACCAGTTAGATAATTCTTGATGTCCGCTATTTTAGCGTGTAGAGAACCAGTACCGCTAGCTGCATCTCCAGTCTGCCCCAGAGAACCCTCTAATGTATCCACGTACGCCGCAATTTGTGCTAGTCTAGCAAACACAGTAGAAGTACCGGCAGTATCAGTATTCAATCCTAATTTTGTTTCCAGGGTATCAACAAACGCTTCAAGTTGGTCAGTATACTCGGCAATTTGAGCAAGCCGTGCAAATAGGGTCGTCGTACCCGCTGCATCGGTATTTTTCCCTGTTCGTTTGAGTAGTTCCAGCACCTGACTAAGCGTTACCGCATCCATTAAACCACACTCCTCGCTACAGATGTTAAATTATCGTTTGCATCATAATTCAGTGTCTGCGTAATGGTTTTTCCCCCAACCGTTTCCCTAACTTTTGTTAATTTACCAGACGTATAGGTAAGATCTGTTGCTTTCACAACCGTTGTTCCATCTTTTTCTTCCACCCTTGTTAAATCCCCATTGGTGTAAGTGAGAACGATCGTCCTTGTATCCGCCTGCTGAATAATGGCTTGGACAAAATTTACGTCCAGATTTGTTGTCCCGACCTTAAGGAACGCGGAAAGATTAACAGCTTTCCTTCGATCTATGGAAGTAATGACCTGAGAAGCATCCGTCGCAAAATACCAAAGGGGAAGTTTAGCGTCCGCCGTTGCCTGGGAAGTTGTCTTTTTTATCACTCCGTCAGTATCAAGATAAATATACTGCCCCTGGGTAGCGTTTAATTCAATAGAGCCTGCTTGAATTTCGAAACGTACACCATTCACGTATCCTATGCCAGCCGTCCAACTTGCAGTAAGATCGAAAGAAGAAAAAATAAACCCTGGTTCGCTTCCAGGTGGAGACGCTACAAAACTGCCACCAAGTTCCCGAGCCAAGCTTTCCGCCATAATATGGGCATCTTCAATTCCTTTCTCTATTTTATTGGCTCGTGCAGCTGTGAACCGTGTCCCTTGCTGAATGACTTTAGGTTGTCCGGTAACCGGATCGATTTCTCCTGGATCTACCACATGGTCTACCCAGTTTGTCTTTTCATACGCCATTACATTCCTACCTCCACTTTCAGCTGAAGTTCAAATTCAAAGGCAATAAGTAAACCAGTCTCTGTCTTTGTAATAGAGACTGGCTTATGTACAAGCGTATTTCCTTCACCGTTAATAAGTGATGCGCTTTGAATTTGCCCTTGAGTAGTATTATCAAGATAAACGTACTTCGTTATTTTCAGACCATGTACAGCGGTTTTAAAAATAGGAAAGGCTCGTAATTGACCATCTACATTGATAAGTGCACTGGCAACGTGATTACTCAAATCATCGCGCAACAATTCCAACAGTAACGGTTGTACGATTGGTTCATTTGCCACTCTCTACACCCCTTCCTCAGAATAGAATTCATTACATACAGGATACTCTACCGAATAATGGCGTTCTGTCGCTCCTAAAAGCAGAGTTTCTTGATAAATACGGCCTTCTAAGTCATCCTCCGGGTAAAATTCCCCGCAGATAGGATATTCGATATCATACTGACGCGCAGAGACAGAAATTACAATGGTATCTGTTTCAACTCTCCCTGAAATTGAATAGCTGAGGTGTTTTGGCCGCATCTCATATACCATCTGCGACATGCCTTCAAAATCTGCAATTTGGTCCAAGTCTGCAATAATCTCAAATCGTTTTTCACGTCCGTACTCTACAATTTGTGCTTGTTTATTTTTTGTATAATCACGAATCATTCGCTGCATTGAAAAAGGTGTGATTACGTCAGGAACATTCAATCGTGCAATAACCTTGGCACGCTGTGATTCGAGAGGTACGCTTTCCGGAGCGACCGGCAACCCTACTTCCTTCTCCCACTGGTTTAGCCCCCATGTAGCTGTTTTAGGATTACCCTGACGAATGACATCCAGGGCAAAAGCAATCAACCTCTCCGATTCCCCTTCTACTGCACCAAAAATTCCATTTGCTTCTTTATTTTTTCGATAATAAGGCGGAACGATATGAATTAATCGCTGACTCATATCATCACCTCAAGTGTTACGGTGCCAACTACAGGAATTTCAAAGGAGTCAATCGTTTGATTGGTCATTTCTCCATTGATAGTCAGTTCATCATAGTCTTCCACACCACTAACGCTATGGAGAAGAGCCCCTGTTTTCGTGCGAATGATAGTCCTTGATGCCATCTCTACATCTTCATATTCCATTAGTTCGGTAAAGTACGATTGTAGTGCTTTTTTATACGACGCTGTCACCTCTTCCATGCTGTAATTCTTTAGTAGACGTACCTTCGAATAGAAATTGAATACTTTTGGTAATGCTGCCATAACAAATATACCGTCATCACCAGGGCCAAGAGGTCGCTGAGAAAGAATATGACGGCGCGCATTTTCTACAATCGTACTATCTGGAGACGTTCCGTTTTGTCCAAGTAAAACCACACGGACCGTATTCGGCCCGTCCACATTTTCAAATACTCGCGCAGCAGCAACACCTGGAACTTCGAGTGCCCATTCAATGTAATGAGCTCCATTCCCAGAAGTAGCTCGACGACGCACCTTTTGCCAGTATCGATTTCTCAACTCCTCATCCGATTCATCGTCTGTACCCCCTTCCAAATTCCCGAGTAATTCGACACTTTGTAAACCGTTAATTGTATTTACCGGAAGAAGTGTGGTACCGGCTGTGATTTTCCATGCTGCTCCTGCTCGTTCAGCCTCCAACAAGCCAAAGCCTACACCGTTACTGTCTAACACGACTGTTTCCGGAATAACAAAAAACAGAGGGGATATTCCCTCTGTCATGAATCGGGTTCCAGCTCTAATTTCTGAGTTTGGTATGCCAACAAATTTTAATTGTGGAAGGGTAAGTCGTGCCTTTGTAGCAAGTTTTCTCTCTATTCCTGCCACACTAACCGCTAAATCTAAATTTTCCCCTTCTGCGTATTCCACCCATAATGCATAATAAAGAGCCTGGATAAATTGGTAAGCATAATAAAACTCTAACGATACAGGTTTTAAAAAATCATACGGAATACTGCCCTCATCCACATTCATCGGACCAGTAATAGCTAGGTAATTTGTGATTAGTCGATTGAAGATTTCTTCTTCTGTCGGGATCGCAATCATTCCACATACACCTCCTGAGGAATGACGCCTTCATCAGTTATCATAACATAGTTAATCTTCAAACTCGCTCCTACCCATTCGAACTCGAAGTTTTCACAGCGGTCAACGCCATACAAATATTCAATCGCCTCTTTTACCAAACGCTCAGCCTCTGCTTGCTTCCATTCCCGGGTACCATCCGAGCGAATAAGCTGTTTTAATTCATGGCCGTAATCAGAGGTATAAATCGGAAAAACATAGCGCTCGGTACTAAGAGCTTTCTGTCCGTTTTGTTCCAGCGCTTCTACACCATCAATAATGACCGGCTTTCCATTTGATTGGAGAATAAACTTCCCGGTATTTATATCAAATGCATAGGTACGTAAGGAGCGTATCTCTTCCTCCTGTGGAGTTTCTTGGGCTGATTCTGGGAATTCAGGAAAAACACTCATGTATATCTCACCGCCCGATCCAAGATAAAATATAAAGAATCACAAGAAGCCACAATAATCCGATCGCCTTTTTTAAGCTCGTCTAAAAACTCAATTTCTCCTTCAATTAATTCGAAATCACTGTTGCTTAGCTCTATATACTTGTAATCATGGCTGCTCTGTGGTGGCAGTTTGGGGTATAAGTCATCAACGCTTTCGCTATACATTTTCGTTTTCCCCTGGTTTCGAATGCTGACTTTTCTCTTATGGCTGCACAAGTCTTCCGCAACAACGATAAACTCCTTGGTAATCGGGACTGACAATCCATCGATTTGTATAGATAAATCCGGAGGAGGCACAAGAACAGTGCCTAATTCCAAGCGCAGCTCACCCGAATCCTGAGATGTATGATTTGCTTCTGTTTTTGACCGGCTCTTATATGATGACTGTTGTAAAACGCCAGCTAATTGCTGAAATCCGTTCATGTTCCCGCCTCCTCCATCTGAAGCTGCAGCTTCATTTCATGATAACCCGGCCGAATCGTATGACTGTCCGACCAAACGGTATAAATTCCTTTTAATTCGGTAAACTCTTCGTACACCTCTATTTTTGTACCGGAAATGACATCATCAATCCCGAGGGAGGAAATCGAGGCTTCGTCTTTTACCTTGCTCAAATTCTTCAATTCCTGCTTAGCCTGGGAAACGGCGCTGCCTTTATTTTTGTCCTGTACCTCGATGACCTTAACCAGCTTCCCGTATTTTTTCATACCGGGCGCATCTGACTCTTCGTAAAGCAAAGCATTCGACTTGTCATCTCCCCCAATTACCCTTACTACGGTCCGCATACCAGCGATGGAACGCTTCCGACTGGCATCCAGTAAAGCCCCGCCTTGCTCAATCTTCCACCGCTTCGTTTGACCGCGCTGGGTGCCAATATAGGCTTTTCCGTTCTCAATCCAGCACCAATACCGAACACCGTGCGTTTTGTATATCTGGTTTAAAATATCGGCTGTTGCATCCCAAAGACTCTTGCCCCGAATGACCTGCTTTTCTACAGGTGGCATTAAACCAACACCTCCGATTGGAATACCTACTTGTTCGAACATACGCCGAAGCAGCCTATCAGCTGGCTCCCCTGTGGTAATAGCCACGACATCGTTATTCAACAAATAGTAGCCGTAGTCATAAGCAACAGGAGAAATATCGCCCTTTGCGTTTTTATTTAAATCAATCACGATACCCGAAAATAAGGAACGAGGTAAGCCTGTAAAGAAAGAGACCAGTTCTACAAAGTCTCCCTCTTGCACCTTTGGATCAGGCCAGAATTTGTCGCGTCCTTGGTGAAGTTTAATCTCTAATGTGCGCTTGGCTTCCTGTCTTCCCCCTGACCAGGTAGCCTCTGAAAAAGGAAGGATGATTGCTTTTTGGCCTCGCTTCTGTATATGAATTCGATAATCATAGTTCGGCTTCATTCTCTCATCCTCACTTCAATTTTGGCTTTCCACGCGCTAAATACTTGTCTACCAGCTTTTCCTTGCTACTTTTTTCTTTCGTAGAAGAAACCTTGGCCGCTTTCGTATCCGGCCGCTTTCCCTTTTTCTTTTTGCCTTTCTCATCCTTTGATGCCGGAAGAGGCTTCCATTTTCCGCTTGGTGCCTGAAAAGTAAGATTTACATTGGTGGATTCCAGTGTAATGAAGCGATACTCTTTCAGCGTTAGACTATACTCAATATCAAATCCATCCCAGTCATAAGAGAATTCACGAATCGTCGCTGCTGTATTGATTTTTCCTTCGCCAGTTATTACAAAACGAATGGGCCAACCTGTGTTTTTCCACCGCTCAATGGTAGCCACAAATTCTTCTGGAGAAGGAAATCCGGCATAATCACACAATCCAGGATCATAGGTTTCTGGCCACACGGAAGAAAACGAGTATTCTTTTAGCTTTGGTTCCCCAATAATGGTCGCTTCGCCAATGGCAACAAGATCGATATCATAAAAAGTATGATCCATCTTAACAGAAATCTTTGGAGGGAGGACGGGCAACCGTAACTTCTCCGTTCCGTTATTCCAAGACAGCCAGAATTCAAGATGTTTTTCTTTCAAACGTCCTCACCCCCCGGTAGATCATTCAAGAATGACCGTTCCATGACCGGCCATGATGTGCTGTAGTTTTTTCGCAATGATTTCTGCGATTTCATTCGCTGTCTTCTCCATGTCCACTTGTCCATCTACTCCCTGTGTAGCAAGCTGTGGCAAATGAAACTGATTTGTCATCGTAATGTACACCGCACCACCACCCACTGTATTGCTTCCTCCACCTGACGAAGTAGCGTTAGAAGGGACAAGAGAAGGTGAGAAAGAAGGCGTATACGTAGGTGCCCTATACGGTTCTTGGACAAATTCAGTGTTGATAGAAGAAAGTTGCGCCTCTGGAATATCAGGGATACCCGAAATAGCATAGTTCGGATGAAGTGCTACGTTCCCGAAAGCATCATTGAGGGCATCCGGTAATGCATTACTGGCATAAGCCACTCCTTCGGCCATCGTTTCTGGAATGGCCATACCGCTGTCTGTCAGGCGCGAGAAAGGACCTTTATCTGCGTCCGAGTGTGGCAAGAATTTATCGGCAATCGAAAATACTTTATTAATTGCTTCGCCCACTTTTCCAGCTACCGACATAATGCCATCAACAATTGTAGTCACGATTTTTTGACCGCTACTGAAAAGACCGCTAATCCATCCGTCTAACCATGAACCGATCCCGGTAAATACGTTAATAAAAGATGTTTTGATATTTTGCCATATCGTTGATAGGAACGTGGCTAGTGCTTGAAAGGCTGTCATTGCCGTTGTCTTAATCGTTTCCCACGTGGTAGTAGCCGTCGTTACCATCCACTGTAACGCTGCCAGAGCCGTACTTTTAATGTACTCCCATGCTGATACTAAGAACGCCATAAGCGTTTGAAATGCCGCTATCGCTGTATCTTTAACCCATTGCCACCCAGCAGCCAACGCTTGTGTGACAACATTCCAGTTATCATAAAGCCACCATCCAGCAGCAATCAAAAGAAGAACAGCGGCAATGACAGCAAGCACAGGCCAGAGTGCAGATAGTGACGCGATTCCGAATCCACCCATCGCCACGCTCATGGTTCCAATTACGGTTTGTAACGCATAACCAATCGTAATGAGAAGCAAAAACGGAGTAGCGATTAGCAGGAGAACTCCAAGCAGCATAAAGAAAGAAACGACCACTTTTGTAAGAAATGGATACTGTGCTGCAAAATCCCCGATTCCTTTGGCCATGTCTGCCAGCCATTTAGCTATTGGCTGCGCAATTTCTAAAACGGTATCTCCAATAGGTTGAATGGCTGTTTTCATTTCATTCGCCATCGCAATCCATTCATTTTTTGTCTTATCAATCACTTCCTGTGACTTTCCGGCAAAGTCATCGAGCGGTTTTGCGTTCATCATAGCCAATACAGCGTCGCGTCCTAAGTCCTCATATTGTGTGCCGAAGATATTACTCAGCACATCATCCTGCAGCTTCTGGTCTTTAATCGAGGCAATACCAGCTGTAATTGCCATAATCGCACTTTCTGCTTCTTTTCCTCCAGCTTTAATCTGGTCAAGCATCTTGAATAGCTTATCTTCTCCAAAGATGCTCTCCAGAGCGCCCAGTGCATTCTCATCCAGTGCTTTGTTTAACCGGATACCGAAGCTTTCTTTGAACGCATCGCCAAGTTTATCGAAGTTAAAAGCCCCTTTTTCCGCACCGGCTATAAACATACCCATCATCTTCTCCGCACTAATGCCGGCTTCTTTAAACTGTGGGCTGTATTCCCAGATGGTATCCAGCAAGTCATTTGCTTTGTCCCCGGTACGCTGGTAGGCAGCTGTAATCATATCCAATGCTTTTACACCATCGGTTCCCCATTGCATTTGCATGGCATTGGCCGCCTTTGCAATGCTTGCTTGATCCAAATCTCCCGCTGACATTTTCTCCAATGCCAGCGCCCCTTCTGCCGTCTTACGAATCTCCTCATCTGTACCTTTTAGCAATTGACGGAAACGGCTAAACGCTTCTGCAGCTTCTGTGGGTGTCTCTACTAAGCCAGACATGTATAGTTTTTTTACTGAGTCAGACATACTTATCATTTGCTGATCTGTAGCATCCACTTTCGCTTGTAACATATCCAGTGAATGACTCATTTCATAGCTTGAAGCAGCAGCTCCCGCAAGTCCTGCGGTGATGGCCAATCCGCCACCCAGTGCTGCACCTGCTAATGTTTCGGCCCCATCTGCTGCCTCTTCCATATCCGCGACAGAATCAGCCGCCTCATCGACGGCTTTCGCTGCTTCTTTCGCTGACGCTTCTAGTTCTCTCATTTTAGTAGAGCTAATGGAGGCAGCTTCCCGATCCACTTCATCTAATTCCCGTGCCAGTCTATCGGCTTCACGATAAGCATTGGTGGTTGCTTGTTCCAGTTGCTGCATAGCGGAATCATCCATGCTATTGAGCGCATCTTCTACATGATTGGCTGCATCTTCTACATCATCAAACGCATCAATTACATCTCCCAGGTATTTGAGGATGGAGGCAAGCTGCTTGGACATTTTCTCTTGAAATGAGAGCGTTGTTGTTACCGCCACGCTTATCGCCTCCTTCCTCTCCTAAAACGCCGCTGGTTCTGCGCTTTCTTCGCTTCTTCGTTTTTTCTCTCAATCTCCATAACCGTAGAAACGAGAATAAATTGCCTTTCTCGCTCTGGTAGAGACAAAATTTCCGACGGAAACTTCTTTTTTTCCTGCCAGATATACGAAAAGAGAGCCAGCTCTGGGCTCTCTTTAATTAGTTTTTTACGTCTTCTTCCTCTTCTTCATCCGTACTGAAATCACTAATGGATTCGATTTTTTCATACAGATCATTGATTTCACGCGGCGTAAATACACATGATACCACATCACAAGCCGCCACTTTATTATACTTAGCCAGCACTTGGGCAGAGTCCAGATGGAAGTTTGTCCGCTCCTTATCGATAGCTGCAATAATGATTTCCGATTTTAGCTTCAACTCATCAAACTCTACCTTGCGCTCTGCGCTTTTCTTTCGACCCGTTACCGACATCTTCATCGCCGCTTTACGTGCCTTGAAGTAAATATCACCTGGAACCGAGCGAATCGGGATTACAACGTCTTTTCGCTCCCATTTCCATTCCGATTTTGTATCAACTTCCGTATTCATACCCAGAAATTCTTCCATCGTTAAAAACTGACTCATCACTTCATTCCCCTTTCTTTTTTACACAAACTCATAGTCATCCACGGTACCTTCCAGCGGTGTATCTTCATCAATTTCACCGTGTGCCCATTTAGCCAGTGTCAGAGAATCCGGAGAGAACCCGGTAACCGCAACCCCATATTTTCCGGCAACAGGATCATCCATCCGTCCCATGAAATTTACTTTTTTCTCCGGGTTCTCTGCAAGATAACGGATGAGTGCTTGTACATTGGCTGTTCTTTCGAAAGTGACCGACATCGTAACATCGGAAGCGGTAACTCGATTACTTCTACGCAGCTTACCCATCCGCTTACTTTGTGCTTTTTCAAACTCCTCTGTTAGTTCGAATTCGATTGCTTCTGTTAATTCATTCCCATTTTGGTCATAGAAATGACCATGGGTACCAGAATACGTTTCAGCCATGCTACATCACCTCATTTCGCTTTGTTGTAGGTGTAAATTTTCTCAAGTGCATCCTGGTGTCTAAAGCCAGCTACAAAGTGACCAGCCGAGCGTTTTGGAGTATATATAGCATCCTGACCATAATATAGAGGGTCTTCCATATACTCGTAGTCAGGTGCAATAACTTCAATAGCGGCCAGCGGAGCAAACACCTTTTCTTTCATCATTTGACAAAAGGCGGCGCGGCGTGCAGGGCTGTTTGTATTTGGTTGTTTACGAATCCACTCTTTCCCCGCTTCTTCCTCGGCTAACAAGATGCTGTCAAACGTGTCAACCACACGAATCTTACCGAAATCACTGGACTGATCCGGCCCCGGAACAGTTAGAGTATTAACCGGCTCTTGGATGATGACTTTATCATTATCTTTGCTCAGCATCAGTGTCCCGGCTTCAATTAAATCAATTAAATCCGTATCCTGATCCCACTCAACGGTTACTTCATCAAAGTTAGTAATATATAGCGCCATTGTGTAATTAAGCGGCATAGCGGCAGCAAGAGAAGCGATATAAACAGCAACTTTGGAACTTGAGTATGTTTTTCCCCTCCATTTAACCCCGCTTCCTACGTTAATAACGGCCATATGATTCGCATCTTTTGAAGCTTGGATAATATCGGCTTTGTTTTTATCCCGGTTTGCATCACCACCAAAGACGAATTTAATGTAGTTCCCTTTATACCGCTGTTCATCTGTCCAATCCTGAGCTGCCGCATTTAATGCCGCATCTGCAACCCCGAGTGTAAAAACGCCATATTCCCCTTTTTTTGTAATGAGTTTGTCCAAGTAATCAGTATACTTGGTAGCCTCAACGCTCTTTCCGCTGTCCCCATCTGCTAGGTTTGTACCAGCGTTCGGGATAGGGAGTTCATCGGATATTTTAGTTAAAGTCACATATTCACTTCCGGCAAATGCAGCTACAAGCTCAGCATTTGTAGCACCTGTTTGGCTTTCTACCAGTTCGGCATCGAGATAAATTAAGATATCAATCAAAGCAGCATCCATAAGGTTCGGCTGCACAGCTACTTTGAGACGGTTGCCAAACTCTCCTTCATATTTAGCTTCAACTCGAATACAATCTCCGCTTGGACCAACAAGAATCAGGAAGGCTTTTTTTGCACTTGCTCCCGCTAGTCGATAAAGCAATACCTGTGTCGGACGGATAGAAATGGAAGAAGGTCGAATGGAGTCCGCCCAAATTAAGTCAAAGTCTTCTACTTCACCAAAAATATTTACAGCGGCTTGTTTATTTCGCACCCGAACAAATTCACCAATTGGCCCCCAATCGGCTACTATAGGCAATGCAAGTTTTCCGCGTAGTCCTGGGGTGGTTTGCTCCTCTATGAATGATTTGAGAAAAGAATATGCTCCAGAGAGCACCTTTTCCTCACCCGGTTGATAAATGCCCGCCATCTACTTCACCGTCCTTTCTTTAAATTTGTTTACGAGCTCTTGCGCCTCTTCAAGTGTCATTTCCTCTGGTGCATTAAAAAAGGCAGCAATCGCTTGTGTCCGTGTTAATCCGAACTTTTGCTCTGCCACCTTCATAAACTCTTCCTTTTTATGCTTAAAAGCCGTAGCTTCTTGCTTCTTTTCTCTTTTTGTCGTCACTCTATTGTCCCCCCCTTACGTAATACAGGATCATATCTACTGTAAAACTCTAATAACGGATCATACTCAATCGGGGTATACGGAATATATACCATGCATTTCAGTTCCATCGTCTGGTCTAAGCCATCCGGTTTCCAAAACGTTGGTCGGCATTCCCTTAAATAGCCGACTTGTTGACGTTCCTCATTAAATAGCGGTAAAACCCAACCTCGATCAGCTAAATCCTGTCGTACAGCTCTTACCACACTTTTTAATTGCACCGCATCCTTTGCCAGCAAAATTATATTCAGTGTGACTTTCTCCCGATAAGCATCAGGCCGGTAGGGTTCCGGTAGACGAATCGGCTCTTCCGCAAACCACATCGGCCGTTCAAAATCCTTTGGAATAGCGAGAGACTCCGTTGGTATCCCAGTTACTTTATACAACCAGTGGCGAATGGATAATGTATCATCACCCATCCTGGAACAACCTCCTTGCCAAATCTTCCAGCTCCTCATAAGCCAGATCATCAAGAACCGCCTCGATTTCGGCCAGCGAGCGAGCCAGATAACGAACCCCAGGGATACGCTGTCCAGTGAGAATGATGCCATAATCGGTTAGATTCGGATGATTGCCCTTCTTCCGCTCTTGCAGGAATTTTTTATACGCATTCGGATCATATCGAAATTCTCCACCTTTCCAGTACCCCGGCACAAACTGGCCTTTTCGCTGGGTAAACCCTTCCTCCACGTATCGGGCATATTCTACATTCGTACCCACGGTAATATCAGCATGACTCCCTTTCATGGAGAACTCAAAAACATTATCAGAACGGCCAACGGAAAGAGACCGACGCAGAACACCATCGCGCACCGGAACTCGATCCTGTGCCCCTCTTAGCACCCCATATCCAGCCGTTCTAGCTAGACGGCTCACAGCCTCTTTTACTTCATCTGCTGAGTTCTCCTTCAAGTGACGATATAGGCGTTCTAACTCTCTCTTATCGACTTTAGCCATTAGATTTCATCTTCCCCACCGGTTACAGCGTCAATTAAGCGAATAACGACCTCATAATGATGCAGGCTTTCCGCGCCATAAACCGGCACTGGCTTTCCTACTTCATAGAGGTCATCTGCAAACTCCGGCTGTTCAATTTTGACTCGCATCCCCGGCTTTAAACCAGCATACAGGGTATGCAAAAGGAAATCCTGTGCACTCGCTTGCCTGCCGGTTAGCTGCTGTATCTGCGCCGGAGAGCCGCCAACACGACAGGGGATATGCCGTGCGATAGGGACCCACTCACGACTTTCTGACTTACCGCCAGTAAAGGCGTCTTCTGCTGCTCCCTGTAAATCATATACCGTCATAGAATGACACAGCAGGCGTTCATAATGACTTAAATCAGCCATAGTTTTTGCTTCACCGCCACTTCTTCCGGTGGTTTCTTACCATACTTACGAAGAATCCCCTCGATTTGGTCATCCAGTTTCACATCCGTATACGATTCTGAATAGGTGCCCTGGGAGACGCTTCGTAGAGTCCGTTCTTCCGCGCCTCCTTTAGCAATCATCGCTGTGGCCAGCTTCAAATCCTCAGGAACCGGGTTGGGCACTACCACCTGACCAGCGACATAAACATTTGCCCGCAGAACAGCCCCGTTAACCTTCGTTTCTGGCCAGGATGCACACTCCGGATAAAACCCGAGAAATTCCTCACTTGTCAGAATCGCCATCGGCATTCACTGGTTCTCTTTCGAGCTTGTATCCGAGCGCTGCATAAATGACCTCAAACGCTTTTCGGGTAACCTGCAACTTCTCTTTTCCCTTCACAATCGAAACGATATCATTGGGCTTCATGCCTCTCTTCTCCTTTCTGGGTATCTATCTTATGATGCTACGTACCCAATAGGTCGCAGCACACCAAAGGCACTCTCTTTTACGACCAAGAACGCCACCTGGAACGTTGCTTTTAAACCAACCATATCCTGCTCAGCAAGAGAGAGTGGCTTACCATCTGCTCCCAGCGTGTTCTGCAGCGTCGCTTCTTTCAGAATTTCATATTCGATATTCTGCAAGATACCGATACGTGACTTTTTGTAGTCACCCGCAATCAAATCTGCTTTTGTTTTATCCCAGGCACCGTTACGGCTGTATTCAATCGGCAAGGAGTATAAAGAGTCCTCCGTTACACCGTCCCGGATGCTGGACAAGTAAAGAGGGTCTCCATTGGAGTTTTTCAGGCCACGCAGCGATGCTTTAAGTCCGAAATGGGCCGTAAACGCGCGCGGTTCCTGGTCACTGGCTTCCACTAACGCCATTACACTGTTTACATCATCGGCAAGGTTTTGACCAGCTACCGAGCCACGAGTAAATTCATTTCCTGCGTTTACTGCTGCAGATAAAATGTTTGTCGCAAACGGAGAGTCCGTTCCCATCAGGGTAGCTGCATCAAGTTTGGTATAGAATGCTTCCGCGATGTGCGGCTTTAACTCTTCAAATACATCGATTTTCGCACGGTTCAGCGCTTCTTTTGTCATTGGGATAATGACCGCCAGCTTTTTAGCCGTAAGCGTCACCTGCGCCCAGGTTGGTTTGCTGGTACTAATACGTTCGCCCTCACCAACCCAGTAAGCGCCCGGACCGTCAAGCAGCACCGGGATTTTCTTTGTGGCCGTTGTCATTGGTTCTAGCTGCGCCAGCTTCATAATGGAAGAGCCGCGGATAACATCTTTAATGATTTCATTCGACGTTTCTTCCGGAATAAGGCCCGTCAATTCGTTACTTAATTGCGCTCCAGTACCATTAAAACGCTGCAGATTCATTTTCATTTTTGATTTATACATAAGCATATATCCTCCTTAAATACGCTGCATTTTGCGCAGGTCTGAAATATTAGGGATGCTTGTTTTTGTATTGCTCGGCGGCTTCTGTTCTGGCGTTTGACCTGTAGGCTTTCCATCCGCCTTCAACCAAGGTTTAGCTGCAACCAAATCACTGACATGCTTATCGATGTTTTTGATTTTTCCGCCATCTGTTACTTCTACTTTCGACAGGTCAGCCAGGCGAATCGCATCGGACAGTTTTTCCGGGTCAATCCCCTGTTTAATGGCTTCCAGAATAAATGCATTCTCCACCCGTAGGGACTGGATTGTGCTGTTTGCTGTTTTTAGTTCCGCATCCCGCTCTGCAAGCTTGGTTTCTGCTGTTTTATTGGCTTCCTCCTTTTGTTTATGGGCCTCGATAATTCCCTTCAAATCTTCTGCTTTCTCAATGCCTAACGACTTCAAATAATCGGTGACAGCGCCCTGCAAAGCTTTGTCATAGTCCTCTTGCGTCTGGAAAGACACTGCAGGTTGCTTATTTTCACTGCCTTGGCCTCCATTGTTTTGACCACCTGCAGCTGCTTCGCCCTTACCACCTCCGTTACTACCAGTTCCGGCACCTCCGTCTCCGCCTTGGCCTCCACTTCCTCCCTCACCCCCTTCGCTGAATCTTTGAATGTTAAACATCCAGAATTTCTTCATCTTTTCTTTCTCCTTCCTTATTCAGTGATTTTTAAAGAAACATGCCGCGGGTACTGCTCAGCGACTGCCTGCAGCCCAAGCAAAGCGGTTTGCATAATAGCAGAAACAGCAGCGCAAACAATGTCTTTGCCATGTTCCGCGTAATTGGAATGCCCTACTGCCTCTATCTTCATTTGACCATCAGCCATTTTCGCTGTGATATGAATCAATTCACTTCCCCCTTTTAAGACAATAAAAAAACACCCGTTTGATTGGGATGCTTGTTATGTGGCTATTCCCTTTTCTTTTGCCCATTCTTCATACGTTCGAGCTTTTGTATATCCGCTCTCTTTTCCAAACTTATACGCACGTTCACGCTCAAGACTTTCTAGCACTTTCGATTTCATCACCGGCCGCCAGTACGAACGACAATTCGGGTGATTTGGGATTCGTTCTCCCTCTTTCCCCGGATTTGCCGGTGTATCATAATCCAACGGGAACTTTTTTCCATCGACTTTGCGACACACCTTAGAGGTTTTGGTATCCAGCGTGGCGCAAAACTCTTTTGCTTCGATAATGTCGCTGTTCGCCTGGTATGCCAGACTTTGTCCCTGAGCTGCAGCTCGGTTCAATTCAGTGCGTGCCAGCCGGACTGCATTGGACCAGCTTTCCGTTGTGCGAATCATGATTTCCTTTGACGTGCGTGTAACGCCCCATCCCTGCACAGAAGCACGGGTAATAACATCCTCAATAGCAGCAGCTAAAAGGTCGGTTCTGAGCCTGATTCGCTTGGAAAAATGCCGCCCTTCCCACTTATGCTCAACCGCCGCTAATATCATCGGGCCGTTTAGCATCGGTACGTTTACCGAAACCCCAAAGTCCTCCTCGATAAAGTAGAGGTGATGATATAAACTTCGCTTGTATTCTTCCCCCCATACAGCCCGTAATTGTGCTTCTTCCTGCGCACCAAGGTCGAACAGAATCTTTTGTATCATCTGCATAATTTGTTCAAGCTGAATGGCACTGTATAAGAAAGAAGGATATTCCTCGTTTGTTTCGGCATGCTTTGCATACAGCATGGCCACTTCCTTAATGATGCTGCTGGTTACACTGCCGAAAAGTTTTTTCAGACGAGTCGCGTATGTAGCAATGCGCTTTTCTAAATCAATCTGATACTGTTCTTCCCGGCTCATGCTGTATCACCCAGTAAGCCATTCTCGTCCTCATCCTCTTCATTATCCACGGCCAGCGGGTCCATTAAGGCCATACGCCTTTGCGCTTCTTCTTCCTGTTCGGCTAGTAACTTCTTACGTGATGCCTGAGGATCGTCAACAAACGGCAGTAATGCCAAACGTTCTTCATGCGATAACTCGCCTATTAACTTCGTGACGATATCGACCATCTCTACAATGTTGACCGGCATGTTCTTGCTGAACTTAATATCAATGTCCTGATAATTCCATTGCTTCCTGTATTTCATATTCAGCATGCCCGTAAGTATCCGCAGTCGATTTCGCAGCCCCTTGCCATACTGCCGCATTTTAATTCCGGCTTTAATATCTGCATGATAAAAGATGAGTTTTAATGCAATGCCAGATGGCGCATTTCCCACCTGATCCGGGCGAAGATGCGGCGTACCGGATTGGTCAAGCAAAGACTCTATTAATCGGTTAATCGTATTTTCCTCATGTTGATCCTGTAAATCCCATGTAATCGGTACGGCTTTACTACCCACAAGAAAATGAGAAGTCCAAAACATCTTTGCGAGATATTGCCGCTTTCTTTCCACGTCGGTAATCAGATTGCCCTCTTCGTCATAGAGAATCAACTCATCCAGATCAAGATCTTCAAACATGATTTTTGGATTTTTAAAATACTCCTGTACATTGACCTTTCCGGTAATGGCTTTGTTAATCGCATCAAACAGGTTCTTTAAATCAGCAAGGTCCCCCATCCCCTCAATCATGCCATCATCCCGCGCTGCCTGATGCTTACGTGGACGATTCACGTAATGCGTCCAGGGAACAACCGGTTTGGGTTTCACCTTTCCATCCTGATCCGTCACGAGCACTGTAATCTTATGAAGATAAGGATTATCCGGGCGGGAAGTATCCAGCACAAGGGATTCCCCTTCCTGCTTTAGATAACTAATTTCATGCTCATCATATACTTCGACACGGAGCTCGTTTCGTTTGGCCGCATCATTCCACACGTGATAATAGCGAATGACCGCAATAAGCTTGGCTTTTACCGTTGTATCATAAACAGCTATGCATTCGTCTGCCGTAAACGGAGTCATACAAATCTGGCCATCTTCATCAAAATAATAGTATTCGAACACTTCACCATCGATGGAACCATTTTCAATGAGTTCGTACGTACTGCTTTCTTCATCATTATCAACGAATATCGCCTGTAGCTTTTCAACAAACTCATCCAGCCCTTCTTTTTCCGCGTTTGGCGCATAGCGAATCGGATTGCTGGCAATATAAGACGTACTAAAATCAATAATTTTCCGTGCGAAGTTCACAACAATGCGGTTATTTGGCTTCCCTCTCTCTTCTGGCTGCTTCAGGATGTCATGCTCGCCGTCTACATACTTCCGCATAACGGAGTAATCCCGCGTTTGATGCTTTCGAATTACATCGAGCACCCATTTCCATGTGTTATTTTCTTTGTTTTCCTGATAAAACTGCTCAATCAGCATCGTTTGCATGGCTTTTCACCCCCTCTATGCAGCAATCTTCCACGGAATCATGTTAAATCGCTTAACCAACAACTGATGGAACGTTTTACTGTTCCATACAAGGTAACGCAGTGCGTCCATTGCGTGATCATCCCCCTCAGGGATTTCCGCTTTGTCCCCTGTCGCGTCTTCCGGGTATCGATAATTCGTTAATTCCTGTATTACCTCTTTCAAATGATCACTGATAAAAATGTTTGGCCGTCCATTATCCGATTTCACCGGAAACAGCGAAGCAACGGCGCGTAGCCCCTCTTTCAAATGCTTCTGCGCGGCCTTGGCAGGCAATCCATTGGTCAGATATGTTTTTATATTGCTTGGGTTCTCAGAGTCACACCAAAAACGAGAAATGCGCCATTTCTTCATCAACTTTTTATCCTGTTCAACCCAGCAATCAGACGAACCAGGAATTAAAATCTCCATTCCCGGTTTATAAATCGCATCGACAATCCAAAGCTCGCCGTTTGCGGTCATGGCACCCACAATGGTCGTGCCAGGATTAGAGAAGCCCCAGTCCTTCCCGGCTTCAATGTGGACGAAATCACCATTTTTAAATTTCTCTTCACATAGCTGACGCGGAACCACATGAATAGAGCGATTAAACTCTTCGAAAACCTGCCCAAAAAACACATCAAACCGGGCATAAATCTCCCGGTCTACGTATCGCTTTGGCATGGTTTCAATCATGCGTTGAATATTCTTCTGTAGCTCCGGCAGCGGATTATCTTTACTCGTCCAGTAAAAATTTTTCCATTCCGGATCGTTGCGGTAATCGCCCGGTTCGCCGCCAGCATCCGTATACTGGCCGTTGAGTACCACATCCTCATAAAACCAGTTCATTCCCTCCGGCGTGGTTGTCCATATCGTCCAGCCACCTTTATCGGCAAGTGCGTATGATAAATATCCGGACCACGTTTCCTCCTTCATCTTACTGGCCTCGTCCAACCAGGCACCGTCCAACCCTTTACCAACCAGTGTTTTGGGATTGTCAGCGGACTTAAACTGAATGAGGATATATCCTTTCAACCATATCCGGTTCTTGGATAGGTCCCAGCTTTCAAGCATTTCTTCCGGAATTACACAGGATAATTCCTCTTGCTGAATTTCGGACATGGAATAAGTCGGTGCCACACACCAGTATTCCAGGCGCGGTTTGGGCTTTTTCATCAGCTTTAGATTCTTCGGCGGCTTGTACGGTAGACCTTTTCCTTTTTCGATATCCTCCAGAATACGGTCGAAGAACTTACGCGCCCCTACATTCGTTTTTCCACCACGGCGGCCACAATTCAGCACAAGGTTCCTGACGTTAGATTCCATAACTTCAATCTGCTTGGCATGCGGCGTCCAGTCAACAAAAGGATTAACTTCCAGAATGATCATCTGTCCACCTCCGCACAACAATCTGTGTAGGCTGCTCATCTTGGTCTGATTTCTTCAAGAGATGGAGTTTTTCTTTTTCTATTGCTAGTCTTTCATTGACAATGCCCCGCTTATAGTCTGCTTCCAGCATCTCATGCTTCTGCTTAATTGCTCTAAGCAGCTTATCAGTGACGCGGGTGAGTGCTTCTTCAATGTTTAAAATATCGTCGATGGCACGGAACTCCGTTTCCTCAATCTCTGTAGTGACCAATTCCTCACGCTGCACCGGAACCACTTTCGTCTGGCCAGTCTTTTCATCGTGCACAGTGACCGCATCCTTCACTTTGCGCAACTCCTGCAGAACACGCCGCTGTTTCTCTGTCAGACCGTTCTCCTTTTGCTTAATACGTTGCATCATCCTGTGCTCGCGCCAGGAGAGCTCGCGAATTTTTAAATCGATTTGCACAAGTGGGTCGGTCGGAATGGCATCGAACCGTTCCTTTTCCTCATCATCTAGCAAATCCAACATTAGAGATTCGTATTCGCCAGTGGTTACCGCATTTTTATTACCTAGCGGTGCACCACCGCCACTGTTTCCTGCAGCCCGTTTGTTCCCCGGTGGAGCGCCACCATTATTCCCTATTGCGTTTTTATTTCCAGGTGGGGCTCCTTTCCTTTTGGAACGTTTCGTATTTTTTAGAACGTTCCGTTTTTCTGATTGGAACGTTCCATTTAATCTTTCTTCCCAGTTATCTTTGTTCTTCCATCCTCGGACCGTTCCATCAGCTACGCCTAAAGCAGCGGCAATATCCTTTAAACTTAACGTTCCGCCACTCTCTTTCCACATTTCAAACGCTTTTCTTCGATTCGGATTTCTTTCTCGTCCCACTACATTTCACCCACCTCCATAATCTGGTTTGAGTTGAGTTTGTTTTTATAAGTTATCTCGCTGCAGCTCCAAATCAATTTCAATCAGCTTCTTTAAATCATCGACCGTTTTGATTTCAATCCGGCCTTCTTGAAAATCTTTCACCCATCGTGCAATGCCAGCATGAATGATTTTTCGATACTTTGACTTCGACTCCACGATGCTTTCCATCGTCTCTATTTCATGCTGCAGCAGTAAATTTTCCTTATCACCAAAACAAGAATATTCGTTTGTATTTTTCATTGAATATACCCCCGAGTTCCATGTAAAATGGAAACAGGATAGCAGCTTTCCCTTCCGTGGCCACGGTGTTCTGCTATCCTTCGTCGGGGGTGTACCCGGCATCTTATCAGGAGGGCGTTTGCAGCGTCCTCCTTTTGCTTTTCAGGCGCTATGCCACTTCATCGATGCGAGAAACGAGTATCGGCTCAATACCGGTTGCTTCATAGAATCGCTACTTAATCACATCACAGAATACCGGGTCCAGCTCGAGTGTTCGGCATTCGCGGCCCATCTGTTCGCATGTCATAAGCGTCGAACCACTGCCACCAAAGAAGTCGACAACAATATCTCCTTTCTTACTACTGTTGCCAATCGGAATCGCTAACAAATCCAACGGCTTCTGTGTCGGATGAACATACTTCGTCACATTGCCACACGACACTTCCCATACGGTTTCCGGTGCCGGAATCTCAACCGGTAGCCCGGCCTTCCACACCGTCGTTTGCTTTCGATCACCGTACCAGGCTGGCGCTTTCCCTTTGATGTGTGCATAAAATACTGGCTCGTGCTTATACCGGTACTGCGCCCAACCAAAGCTCGGTGCGTTCTTCACCCAGATACACTGTGAACGAGTCACAATTCCAGCAGCATTCATTGCGTTCTCAAACTCTCGCTGGTACGAAGACGGGTGAAAAATATAAATCGCCGCGTTCGGTTCCATGATCGCGGCGTAATTAGCAAATATGTAATTGAGAAATACGATAAAATCTTCATCGGACATGTCGTCATTTAAAATGGAGTCCCGACCATCTGCCGCAAG
>NZ_DFMZ01000094.1:0-6250 GCF_002375825.1 Aneurinibacillus sp. UBA3580 | reverse complement strand
GCAAGTTGGGATGAAATAGAAAAACGTTTCGAAGCATGGATACAACAACTACATACTACGTATGCCCGTTAAAAAGTTAAGATAGAAAAATCATTGTCAAAAGAAATAGCGGCTCACCTACAAAAAAGGGGTGCCGCTTCCTCATATCCACTAAGCTCTGCCATTATTGCGGTAAAAAATTCTTTCCGCACTCGAGTCATAGTACGCTCAGAAACAAATAATTCTGTTTGAATCATTGATCCTGTTTTCCCCTCGATCAAAAATTCGATAACTTCCGCGTACTTATCCGGCAAACAACTTTTTGCGGAATCCATAATTGGTAGCTAATACGCTGCTTCTCTTCTTGGGCAGGATACTCGAGCTTCTTTAAACGCGATGTCATCATCGCCACAATCGGACCGTATACCTCTTCCAGATCCGTAAGTCCACCAATCTCTCTCCAACTTTTCCCTGTCTCTTCTTCTATCAGCTTCTGCAGCCGTTCGTATTCTCGTACCTTTTGCTGGTATAACCGGTACCGCTTCATATGCTCCTGCATCGCTTTTACTGCCCCTGTTCCACTCATCTTCATTCCTCCCCACTTAATTCTGCCATAATGGCACACAACCTATAATGGACCCAAGAATTTAGACACGAAGAAAGGAGATTGTAAGGTTGCGAAAACGATATACAGCTGAGATGAAATCACGAATCGTACTCGAAATTTTGAAAGAAGAAAAGACCTTAAACGAACTCTCTTCGGAACACGGGATCCATGTAAATCAGCTACGACAGTGGAGAAAGACGGTTTTAGAGCAGCTCCCCAACTTGTTTGCCAGGGAAGGCAAAGAACTAGATAAAATCAAATCTGGTTATGAGAAACAGTTGGAGGATTTGTATGCCGAAATTGGCCGTCTCACTACCCAATTGTCGTGGCTCAAAAAAAATCTGGCCTCTCGGAGTAGAGAAGAACGGATCGCTTTACTCGATTGGGAGAACCCGGAATTGCCAATTAAGACCCAAGCTGAACTCCTTCATTTAAACCGTTCTAGCTTATACTACAAGCCTAAGGGACCTTCTCCGGCGGAAATCGCTTTGAAACACTGGATTGATCAAATCTACACGCAATGTCCTTTCTATGGGTCACGCCGAATTACGGCTGTTCTAAACCAGGAAGGAATCGTGGTAAATCGGAAAGCCGTTCAAAGGCATATGAGAGAAGTGGGAATTTCCGGTGTTTGTCCTGGACCTAATCTGAGTAAACGTGATCAGCAGCACCGGGTGTATCCTTATTTGCTTAGAGGGCTTCCGATCCTCCATCCTAATCACGTATGGGGCATTGATATCACGTATATTCGCCTTCAGCGAGGCTGGATGTATCTCGTTGCGATTCTGGACTGGTATTCACGCTTCGTTGTGAGTTGGGAAATCGATCAGAGTCTTGAAATTGATTTTATCTTACAGGCGGTAAAACGAGCCCTATCTGAACATAAGCCAGCCATCGTAAACAGTGATCAGGGAAGCCATTTTACAAGTCCTCAGTATATCAATCTCTTGAAAGATGCAGAGGTTCGGATTAGTATGGATGGCAAAGGTCGAGCCTTAGATAATATTTTTACCGAACGCCTATGGAGATCGCTCAAATATGAGAAAGTATACATTAAAGATTATTCAAGTCCAAGGAAAGCAAGAAAAGGAATGAACGAATATCTGAATTTCTACAACTATTAAAAGAGTCCACCAATCGTTAGATTACCAGACTCCTGTCACCGTATTCTTCGGAGAAACATAGTGGATAGATGGATGTTTTTTGAGAAGCTTGGCCGCCTACGGCTTCCCCTAGTTCGCCTTCCCTTTGGTCAGGCTCTCTATGGGGCTACGTCCCCCCTCCATCACTACTAAAATATATATACTACCTTAATTTATTAAAATCCGTGTCTTGACGATGGGGGCCACCATAAACCCTCTATAATAAACTTAAAAACTTATCTGAAAAAAGAATTCTTCCTCCCATCTTAGATGATATGGCGGATATATTAAGAGATTTAGGGAATGCAGCGGCCCATGCAGATGACACGAATTTCCCAGAAGATATAGTTTCATCGATGATTGATTTCACTCAAATTATTTTAGACTATGTTTACAATCTCCCAGAAAAGCTATCTGTGGTTCAAGAAAGAATAGGAAAGAAAAAGACAACCTCTGAGGAGCTACCTGAAAAAAGTACTGAAGAAGCCACAGCAGATGCCTAAAAATATTAATGGATCATAACCATACTAACTCTTTATTAATTGAAAAAGGACCTGCAAACGCAGATCCTTTTTTATCTTTACTTTTGTAATCGTAATACCTTGGTTGCCTGGGATAGAAATCGAAAATCCGTATCTAAAAAGTCTGCCCGAATCCCGTCTTGCTCTAATTCACGAACAAGCCGATCCATCTCCCGGTACGGCTCCCCGTCAAATCCAACCAAAGGATATACTCGCACTTCTCCATCCTTATCACATATCCGGATTAGCTCCTTCAATGCGCAGTAGTGAAAATCAAAATCAAACTGATCCTCATATAAGAATAAAAAATGGCTACATAAAATGAGGGAGAACGAATTATCCGGAAACGGTAAATCCGGCAATAAAGCCTCTACATACCGCCCCTCATCGTTAAAGCTTTGGTAGTCCTTCACAAAACACGCTAGTGAGATTTCCCGTATAGCCCGATGATTGTCCATAGAGCCATAGAAATCCGATACGTACAAATGAGGAACATCCGCCAGTTTCCTGGCTGCTTCCTCTATTTCTCGCTTCCCCCGCTCCGCAATATCCGAAGCAGATAAACTATACAGCGGATCAACGGCTCTGGCCTGGTAGCCTCGTGCGTTTGCTTCTGCCGTAAAACCGGATGCACCAGCGGCCACATCGAGAATCGGCCCTTTTCGTAATACCTGCGGCTCTAGCATAAACATCCGCTCATATTCCATAAAAGAACGGCATGTCATCGCTACACCTTGTTGCTCATAACTTTTTTTCATGTTTTCTCACCTCTACTAATCTCTTCTCAGCTATCCTTAACTAAAATTTGGATATCTCTGATTGTAGGGGATGCATTGAAGCAAAGCAATAGTCAAAGCAGGTAATTTAGTATCATTTAAAGTTAGAGCTGGGTATACGTGCCTTATTCCTCCTCTGTCCCCTGCTTGCCGCACCCCTCGCCAAACTTAACGGAATGCAGTTTCCCACCGGTTGCCCAGTTCTCCCGGTCATACTCATCAAATACTACTGTCACCCACTCCGGTTCGACATTAAGCAGGCGAGCTGCTTCCTTCGTTACCACTTCTGCAAACGCCTGTTTTTGTTCTACTGTCCGACCTTTAGCCAATTTGACATTTATGTACGGCATACATTTCCTCTCCTTATATTCATCTGTGAAAATCAAGAAAAAAAATTTACAATAATCATACAACAAATTACAAAAGGAGCGATTGCTATTATGAATTTTGTGTTTCAGGTTACTGACTTCACGCTCTGCCTGTAAGAGTTGCTACAGACTCCCTTGAAGGTTCTTGCAGGCCGGGCCAAACTCTTGGGAGCGTGATGTCATTGAAACCGTATCGTACCAATCGGAGCCGTGCTTATTACCGGCACCACCGCAAACGTGCTATGCAGCGAAAATATAAGATTGCTCGCCAAAAAGGAATGTATGGGGTTATCCAGTATCGCAGCAGGTTAGATTGGATA
The DNA here is from genome assembly GCF_002375825.1 of Aneurinibacillus sp. UBA3580. Classification (NCBI taxonomy): domain Bacteria; kingdom Bacillati; phylum Bacillota; class Bacilli; order Caryophanales; family Paenibacillaceae; genus Aneurinibacillus; species Aneurinibacillus sp. UBA3580. The sequence continues at coordinate 2,537 of NZ_DFMZ01000094.1, read as the reverse complement.
ATATGAAAGAGCAGGTAAACGAGTTTTATCCGTATGAAAGCGAAAAGTGATAAATGTAGGAGGCGGTACATTTTGTATCCGTCTCTTTTTTATCGTCCACTCTCTACTTTACGCACATTCGTTCTTTTTTTTTTGTTATTTTTGTTGTATCATTTCCTTATAGTGGTACTTTCCTTATGCTAAGAATCACAAAAATTTTGCTTCTGGACCACAAAAACGTGGTACTTCCCACGTATTTTCTTCATGTGTGGGACCGCTCAAACCCTTGTGGCTCTAAGGCTCAAGCCGTTTGGTACCACAAACCCACATAATTTTGAGGGAGATAGGCTATACATTGTACACACACGGAAGGAGGAAAAATACATGGCAGGAAGTTTGGAAAAGCGAGGAAAAGAATCCTGGCGATTAACGGTAAGCGGTGGATTCGACGCAAATGGAAAACGCATTCGATACACAAAGTCGATTAAGGCATCCAGCAGACGGGAAGCAGCTGGCACCCAAGAACACTGACCAACTACAAAGAAGCACTTAAGCTGCGAATCCTCCCCGCTCTAGGCCATTTAAGATTGGACGTGATTAAGCCAATGCACCTTCTATCCTTCATCGACAACATTCAAGAAGAAGGGATCAGGAAAGGCGGTGGCAAACTCTCTCCCGCCACGATAAACATCCACTATACCCTGCTCCGCTCTCTCTTTAAAAAGGCGGTGGAATGGGGGGCATGCTTGCCAGCAATCCTGCCAGCCATATTAAGCCACTGAAGACAAAAACAGAAGCAAGGAACGTATACACCAAAGAACAGGTAGCGGCTCTGCTACAAGCAGCACGGGAGGAAGGGATTCATAGGGAAACGATTATCTCTTGCGGTTATGACCGGGCTGCGACTCGGGGAGCTGCACGGCCTGGAATGGGATGCTGGATAACAAAAACGGTAGTTAGCAATCATCCGGTCAATAACTCGTAGAATCTTGTTTCATGACATCATATAACGCTACGTTTGTCGCCAGATTGTCCCCAATAAGCTTGTTATATACCTAAACGAACATCTGTAACACAAAAAACCCCTTATACATCAAGGGGTTTACCTGCATGTTTCAACACACTACACCCAGCGCAATCCTTTGGGATAATGGTTCTTTAATTGTCCCTGTACCAGCTTGCCCCAGCCGAGCGGGAAACCGTCCACGGTGACGATGGTCCAGCCTTTACCCGCAGCATCCCAAAACAAGGTCTCGCCCCGCAGGTAGCGCAGCACCTCCTCGCTGTCCGCAGAAAAATCTACGCCACTTTTCCACTCTCCCGGCTTCAAGGCCAGCGCCATAGCGTGGGACGGCTCGAACCTGCCTTTTTTCACCGTACCCAGATGCCATCCGGCACGCGAAATCTTCAGGCGGTTCAAACGCGGCAACCCATCCGCAAGCAGATAAAGCTGGTCACCAAACAGAGCGTACCTTCCTTCCGGCGTAAATGTGAGCGCTTCTCTGCAAAACGCTTCAAATACCCTGCGCACATCCGCAGACAACGGTTTTACTTTCTCTTCCTGCACCGTTTCCAAAGCTTCCGTATCCCCGCTTTTGCGTAGACGCGCCAGAAAATGCCCCTCGCCGCGCAGCTTGTGCGGCCAAAGACGAACGGTATGTTCCAGCTTCCCCGGTGTGAAATACTCTTGCTGCGCCACCGGCTCCAGTGAGAATTCCGGATGCGCAGCAAGAAAGCGCTCGATCTGCCGCTCGTTCTCGTCTTCTGCAAACGTACAGGTGGAATACACCATTACGCCGCCCGGCTTTAGCATCTTCGCTGCGTCCGCGAGAATATCGGTCTGCATCGATGCGCAGTGGGCAACCTTCTCTTCCGACCAATCCTCACACGCTTCCGGCAGTTTCCGGAACATCCCTTCTCCTGAGCACGGTGCATCTACCACGATTTTATCGAAAAAAGCAGGAAAACGTTCAGCCATACGGTCCGGCGTTTCGTTGGTCACCAGAATGTTGCGTGCTCCCCAGCGCTCCAGGTTTTCAGATAATGCTTTGACACGGGTCGGATGAATTTCGTTCGCTACGAGAAGTCCCCTATCTCCCAGATATCCGGCGATGTGAGTAGATTTACCTCCCGGCGCCGCGCACAAATCCAGCACCCGATCGCCCGGCACGGGCTTAAGCCCTTCGATTACCGCCATCGCGCTCGGTTCTTGGATGTAATACACGCCGGCTGCATGATACGGATGCTTGCCAGGTCTGTCTTCCTCATTATAGTAGAATCCCGGCGGACACCATGGTACGGGTGTCAGAGAAAACGGCATACGATCCGTGAACCCGTCCCGTGAGATTTTTCCCGGATTCAGACGGAGGCCGTGTGCCGCGTTTTCATCATAGCTTGCAAAAAAAGACGCAGCTTCTTCTTCCTCCATCGTCCGCTTCATGCGCTCAACAAAGCGTTCAGGTAATGCAGTCATCGAATCCATCCTTTTTCTGTGAAAATCATGAAGAAAGAGGGAGAAGAGGGAGGAAAAAAGATCTAAGGAAGAAAAAGGCCTTCGC